>CAYFYD010000097.1:0-11378 GCA_964347195.1 uncultured Ectothiorhodospiraceae bacterium | reverse complement strand
CAGCGCGTTGCTCGACGCGGAGCTCCTCGCCGAGGTCTATCTCGCCATGACCGGCGGGCAGGCCACGCTGGACCTGGTCTCCGCCGCTCCGCCGGCGCGCGAGGCGGGGGGGCCGGACTCGGGACGGATGCGCTCGCCCCTGCGCATCCTGATGGCCACCACGGCGGAGCTCGAAGCGCACCGGCGGCGCCTCGCCGCCATCGAAGAGGAGAGCGGTGCAGGCTGCCTGTGGAGTCGGCTGGAGTCGGGAAGAGCCGAGATCCCGGGCTCTTGAAAGACAGGGCCCTTTCACGCTGGCTGAGCATCCGCTCCGGAGGGAGCGGAGTACTCTCATCAGCGCTGTCACGGCAGTCTGTGGGCTGCGTGGCAGCCGCCAGTTGGCCGGATCTCGCCATCCGAGCTACTGAATCCGGTCCGGAAGCGTAGCGTGAAATGATCGTGTCTTGAAAGACGCCGCCGGTTGTCTCCGGCGGCAGGGAGAGAGTAAGATGAATCGCCTGATGTCAAGAGGCTGACAGCTCGTTCTTCTGGAGGTAGGGAGCCATGAATCCACTGGACAGCATCACCGGCACGATCGTCACCGGAGTCGTGTTGGCTCTGATCCTCGCCGCCATCTTCTGAACGGCGACACGCGAGCAGACAACGTACCGGTTTCACCGGAGGGGGGGAGAGACTCATGGATTTCGTACTCGCGCTCGAGCGCTGGATTCACTTTCTTGCCGGGGTCACGTGGATCGGGTTGCTCTACTACTTCAATTTCGTGCAGATTCCCGCGATGGCGGAGGCGGCGGCCGACAAGGACGGCCCCGGTCCGGCCGCAATCGGCAAGTACGTCGCCCCCCGCGCCCTGCTGTGGTTCCGTTGGGCGGCGCTCGTGACTTGGCTCTCCGGTGCGGCCTATCTCGTCAGCGCACGGAACCTGAGCTTCGGCGACGCGGTGATGCTCAGAGGTGCGAGCCAGGCGGTGGGCATCGGAGGCTGGCTCGGGACCATCATGCTCTTCAACGTCTGGGTGCTCATCTGGCCCAACCAGAAGAAAGTGCTGGGCATGGTGCAAGCGTCCGACGACGAGAAGGCCAAGGCGCGGCGCGTGGCCACGCTCGCTTCCCGGACCAACACCGCCCTGTCGATTCCGATGCTGCTCTTCATGGGGATGTCGTCGCATTCCCATCTCTTCTAGGCAATTCGAAGCCCGTACCAGGAAACCCGGCCTCCGGCCGGGTTTTTCTTTTCCCCGCAAGCCGTGGGCGTGACCATGAGCGATACGCTGATGAAGAACTATGGCCGCATGGACGTGGCCTTCACCCGGGGCGAGGGGGTGTGGCTGTGGGACGAATCCGGGCGGCGCTACCTCGACGCGCTCTCCGGCATCGCGGTCTGCGGGTTGGGACATGCGCACTCCGCCGTGGCCCGCGCGGTGGGCGAGCAGGCGAAATCGCTGGTGCATACCTCGAACCTGTACCGCATCGGCATCCAGGAGCGTCTCGCGGAGCGGCTGTGCGCGGTAGCGGGAATGGAGCGTGCCTTCTTCTGCAACTCGGGGGCGGAGGCCAACGAGGCGGCGATCAAGATCGCGCGGGCCCGGGGATTCCGGCGCGGGATCGAAGCGCCGGCGATCATCGTTGCGGAAGGCAGCTTTCACGGCCGCACCCTGGGCGCACTCAGCGCGACGGGCAACCCGAAGGTGCAGGCGGGATTCGGCCCGCTCGCGGGAGGCTTCGTTCAGGTGCCCTACGGTGATGTGGACGCGTGTGCTTCGGCGGGCGCCGGCAATCCGCAGATCTGTGCGGTGCTGGTCGAGCCCATTCTCGGCGAAGGGGGAGTGGTGATTCCGCCTTCCGGCTACCTGGCGCAACTTCGCGATCTCTGCAATGCCCGGGATTGGCTGCTCATGCTCGACGAGGTGCAGACGGGAATGGGCCGCACCGGGAAATGGTTCGCCTGCCAGCATGACGAGGTGTGCCCGGACGTGATGACGGTCGCCAAGGCCCTGGGAAACGGGGTGCCGATCGGGGCCTGTCTGGCCCGGGGCGAGGCGGCCGAGGCGCTCGAGCCCGGCAGCCATGGATCGACCTTCGGCGGCAACCCCCTGGCGTGCAGCGCGGCGATCGCGGTCATCGAGACGATGGAGCGCGACGACCTCGTCGAGGCCGCGGCGGAGAAGGGCCGGCAGCTCCGGGACCGCCTCGGTCGAGCGTTGGCGGGGCAGAACTGCGTCGTCGAGGTCCGGGGACAGGGTCTGATGGTCGCAGTGGAGATCGACCGCTCCTGCGGCGACCTGGTGAAGATGGCCCTCGACCGGGGACTTCTGCTCAACGTGACCGCGGAGCGCGTGATTCGCCTTCTCCCGCCCCTGGTGCTGGACGGCGAGCACATTGCTCGAATCGCCGAGACGCTTGCCGCCATCGTTCGTGAATGGAACGCCCGGGAATGAACTCCCCCGTCCGACACTTCCTCACCCTGCTCGACTTCAGCCCCGAGGAGCTTCGGGCACTGCTCGAGCGTGCGGGCGAGCTCAAGGCGATGAGGAAGGAAGGCGTTCGCCACGAGACCCTGTCCGGCCGGGTGCTCGGCATGGTGTTCGAGAAGTCATCGACCCGTACGCGAGTCTCCTTCGAATCGGGCATGGCCCATCTCGGTGGACACACCATCTTTCTCTCGTCCCGCGACACTCAGCTCGGCCGGGGCGAGCCCGTCGAGGACACCGCTCGGGTGCTCTCCCGGATGGTCGACGCCCTGGTGGTGCGAACCTACTCGCACGAAGCGCTCGAGCGCTTCGCCCGCCACTCCCGGGTCCCCGTCGTCAACGCGCTGACCGATGCACACCACCCCTGTCAACTCCTTGCCGACGTGCAGACCTACCTGGAGCACCGTGGCAGCATCGAAGGACGACGCGTCGCCTGGGTGGGAGACGGCAACAACATGTGCAACTCGTTCATTCACGCCGCCGATCGCTTCGGGTTCTCCCTGAAGATCGCCTGCCCGCCGGGATATGCTCCGTCTCCCGGGGTGCTGGCGGAAGGAGACGGGCGGGCGGTCATGGCGGACTCGCCGCAGGACGCCGTTCGCGGTGCCGACCTGATCGCCACCGATGTATGGGCGAGCATGGGCCAGGAACGGGAACAGCGCGCTCGCGCCGAGGCTTTCGCCGGCTATTGCGTCGACGAGACCTTGCTCGAGACCTGTCACCGGGATGCAATCGTGATGCACTGCCTGCCCGCTCACCGGGGCGAGGAGATCAGTGCCGAGGTGCTCGAGGGGCCGAGAAGCGTGGTATGGGACGAGGCGGAGAACCGCCTGCATTCGCAGAAGGCCCTGCTCGAGCTCCTGTTGGGGAAAGGGAGTCCCGGCCACTAGACGTGGACTTCCGGCACGAGTCCGTCTGCGCGATGGAAGTTCTTCCCCATGCAGAAGACAGTCGTCGCCTCCCCGGAGCGCTCGGGCGAACGGATACGTACCGGGAGTTCACGGAGTCGCATGCCGCGGCGCTGCGCGAGTCCCGTAGCGGCGCGAGCGGATCGACCGTCCGGCACCACGCCGCGCGCACGCGCGGCTTCGAAGGGAGCCTCATCGTGTTTCGGTGAGATCCGCGGGTGGCACGGTGACTGCGGTGAGTGCGGATTCGCAAGGCGTGGGAATGACTTCGAGGCGTACCCGGGAGCGCCTCGTGGAACGGCTTCGCAAGGACGGCATATCGGACCTTTCCGTTCTCGCGGCGATCCGGGATACCCCCCGCCACCTCTTCGTCGACGAAGCGCTCGCGAGTCGGGCCTACGAGGACACCGCTCTGCCGATCGGAGCGGGACAAAGCATCTCCCAACCTTACATCGTTGCACGTGCGACCGTTGCGTTGCTCGAGGGCAAGCGCCTCGAGCGTGTTCTCGAGGTGGGCTGCGGTTGTGGGTATCAGGTGGCAATTCTCTCCCGCCTCGTATCCATGGTGTACGGAGTAGAACGCATCTCGTCTCTCGTGTTCCGCGCCCGGGAGCATCTTCACCGTATGGGTGTTCACAACGTGCGCATCCGGCACGGCGACGGTGCGTTCGGATGGCCCGAGCACGCCCCCTACGACGGCATCATCGTCTCCGCTGCGTCCGAGGTCATACCCGACGCCCTGCTCTGTCAACTCGCCCCCGGTGCACGCATGGTCATTCCCCTCGCTACCGGTCGGGGCCAAACGCTGACCTGCGTGCATCGCACCGAGCACGGTTTCGAGCGACGTGAGCTGGCGGCGGTGCGATTCGTGCCGATGATCGGAGGCACGGGCTGAGTGCAAAGCCGGCCCGCAGCAGCGTGCGCTCTGGTCCTCGTCTCCCTGCTCCTCGGGAGCTGCGGAGGGGGTGAACGACTGGCTCCGGTCTCTCGCGTAGACCCGGTCGCCAGCTCGACACCCGGCACCCACACCGTTCGCAAGGGAGACACTCTCTACGCCATCGCGTGGGAACACGATCTGGACTATCGGGAGCTCGCAGCCTGGAACCGACTTCCTCATCCCTTTCTCATCCATCCGGGCCAGGTTCTGAACCTGCGCGCATCGCCGGCGGAAAGAGAGCCGAACGCGTCCCGCGCGACCGTTTCGACGGCGGCGCTGCCCGACCCGCCGAATCTCGACCAGCGCAGGCTCCCGGAAGCGGAAAGCGGAGCGCACGCCTCTACCCCCTCGCCCTCGCCATCGGGCAGCGGCGCGGGCGTCGTGCCGGGCGGGGGAGGCGTCCCGACGGGGCCTGATGTGTTCGACGGTGGTGCGGCGGTCGAGCAGTGGCGTTGGCCGACGGCGGGCAAAGTCATCGGTGCCTTCGGCAAGTCGGGCCGCAAGGGAATACATCTCTCGGGGAGATACGAGCAGCCCGTGGTAGCTGCCGCCGATGGGAGAGTGGTCTACAGCGGTGCGGGGTTGGTCGGATACGGCCAGCTCATCGTGCTCAAGCACAACAAGCACTTCTTCAGCGCCTATGCCCACAATGCGGAGATCCTCGTGAAGGAAGGCGATCTCGTGAAAGGGGGGCAGCGCATCGCCCTCATGGGGAGCTCGGGGAGCGACAAGGTCAAGCTGCACTTCGAGATCAGGCACGACGGAAAGCCGGTGGACCCCTTGCGCTTTCTTCCCCGGCGGAGGAGCTGACAACGGGGCCTCGAGCCCGCGCGCCGCGCTCCGGTGAGCGATGGCCGCCCCGCCGGGCACGCCTCCCGAAGCATGCCCGTCCCGGAGGCTTCGTGCTCCTCCGACTCGACGCGGAGAGCCCCCGCCGCCGGGTGTGCTCCGTGAACGGGATACCGCAGCGCCCGCCAGGTCCCGGGGCGGAGGTGGGAACGGGTCCGGGAATTCGCGGCGGCGATGCCCTCTCCTCAGTCCCCGAGAATCAGCATCAGCAGCGCCACCACCCTGCGATCTTCCGCTGCGAGCACGTTGTAGGTGCGGCAGGCGGCATCGCTGCGCATCACTTCGACCCCGGTTCCGACTCCGGCGAGACGAAGCAGCACTTCCGTGCTCGGCAACTGGTGTTCGTTGCCGGTGCCGATCAGGAGGATCTCGGGGTCGAACTCCGCGACCTTCGCGAGTACCCTGGCATCGATCTCTTCGAGCCGATGAACACCCGCACAGGGTTGGAGACGATCCGGAGAGATGATGATGGAGGTAGTATGACGCACATCGTTGACGATGAAGAACTCCCGTCCGTAGGCCCGGACGAGGTAAGGCTTCGGACTCGAATCGGCTTGGCGCTTCATGCTCGATGTGGTGTGATGACGCATCCGGACCAAGTGGACATGATACGCAAGGCAGTCCTCACGGGATAAGGAGAAGGAATTGCGGGCGATACTCCTGGGAGGTCCGGGTGCCGGCAAGGGCACGCAGGCCGGCTTTGTCTGCGAGCGCTATCGCATCCCGCAGATCTCCACGGGAGACATGCTGCGCAGTGCGGTCCGGGCCGGCTCCGAGCTGGGGCGACAGGCCAAGCGGATCATGGAGGTTGGAGCCCTGGTGCCGGACGACATCATCATCGGACTGGTGGAAGACCGGTTGCGCCGGCCCGATTGCCGGAACGGATATCTCTTCGACGGTTTCCCGCGCACCATCCCCCAGGCCCGGGCCTTGCGCGAGCGGGGGATCGTCATCGACGCGGTGGTGGAGCTCGCGGTGGATGATGCCGAGATCGTTCGCCGCCTGAGCGGGCGACGTGTCCATCCCGCATCGGGCCGCAGCTATCATGTCGAGTTCAATCCTCCCGTGCATCCGGGGAAGGATGACGTCACCGGAGAGGCGCTGGTGCAGCGGGCCGACGACCGCGAGGCGACCGTGCGCGACAGGCTCGCGATCTATCATGCCGAGACCGAGCCGTTGATCGCCTGTTTCTCCGAGTGGAGCCGCTCCGGCGAGGAGCATGCTCCGAAGTACCTCCGTATCGACGGAACCGCTACGGTAGAGAGCATACGCGACACCCTGTTCCGGGCCCTGGAAGAACACCGGTCGCGAGGCTGAACGGAACCCGTCTTTCGTTTCCTGCCTCGCCCCGTTCCGAAGAGTCGCCTTTCCTCGCGGATGTGCCTGCTCCCGGGCGTGGTCCATCGCGAACGAAAGCGAATGTTCCATGCCCTTTCGTTGTACAGGGTCGTTTCATTCTGCGATCCGGACGCGCACCGGGGATCCCGGTAGACGGTGCGGGACCGATGGGGGCGGATCCGGCACCCCCACGAGGCAGTGTGGACACCCGCCTCGGGTGCGGAGGGCGCCCCTGGATTCCCGCTTGCGCGGGAATGACGACATGACACGCACATCGCGCGGGGAGGGCGCGGCGGTGCGACTCCGGCCAGCATCGAAGGGCCCTGTTCGTTGTACGGCGCGGGTTGTAATTGTCAGGGGGTTTCCGTAACAATGCGTCCGGCTGTTTGATGATGGAAGCGGTTCTTTCGGACCGGACCATGGGGGAATTGGCAAATGGCGGCTAAGCGGAAAGCGAAGGCAAAGACCGAACGGAAGGCGGGTGGAACGGGAATCAGGAAGAGCCCGGGTTCACGCAAGCAAGTCGCCGAGCGCTCGGCGAAGAAGAAGGCCGGTGTGCGGAAGACCGACAAGAAAGCCGCCAGCAAGAAGGCGGCGAACGGTCGCCGGAAGAAAGTCCCCAACGGCAGGAAGAAAGCTGCCAACGGCCGGAAGAAGACGGCGAACGGCCGCCGGAAGAAAGTCCCCGGCGCCAGCAAGAAGACGGCGAACGGCCGCCGGAAGAAAGTCCCCAACGGCAGGAAGAAAGCCGCCAACGGCCGGAAGAAGGCGGCGAACGGCAGGAAGAAAGCTGCCAACGGCCGGAAGAAGGCGGCGAACGGTCGCCGGAAGAAGACCGCCGCGCAGCACGGCGTGCCGGCCGTCGGGACCGACGAGTTCGAGAACCTTGTTCCGGCCGGTGAGCTCGCCCCCTCGGGCGCGGTCGCCACCGCCGAGGATCGTCTCGGCGAGCCTCCGCCGGCCACCTTGTCGAGGGGGCACGCCGCGCTCATCGGGGCGATCTACCGCTCCATGTACATGATGGACACGCTCACGCGTGAAGAGCTCGTAGCGCGTGGCTGGCTCGATGACGACCGCGTTCGGGAGCTCGATGCCGCGGCCGAGAGGGCGATGGCCAGGATCATGGAGGAGAGCCCGCCGTGAACGGTTGCGATGCCGGGTTGCCCACGGATCGAGAAGCGGGTCGCGGCAGGGCGTGCCGGACTCGATGCGCGGACGGTTCGCAATCGGAAGCCGGAGACCCGTCTCGATAGAAGCGTCTCCAGGAAGGCGGGCCGAGCGTTGCCGTGGCGCCGGACGCTCGTCCGGCGTCGCGCTGCGACGTCGAAATGGATTCTCCGGGCGACGACGGATCGGCGCAGACACGCTGATCCGGCAGGCGTAATCCGCTTCAGCGAAGCGTCAGAATGGGCCACCCTCGTCGCCGGGCGACGGCTCCGAGGGGTTTGTCCGGGTCCACCGCACGGGGTGATCCCACTGCCTCCATGAGGGGGAGATCGGCGCTGGAGTCGGTATAGAAGAAGGCGTCGCCGAGGCACGCATTGTGCAGGCCGGCCCATCGCTTCGCATGAGTGACCTTGCCTTCCCCCGAACAGGGCGGTCCCGCAACCCGTCCCGTGAAGCGACCTGCGCGGACCTCGGGGTCGGTGGCAAGGAGGTGATCCACCTCGAGCAACCGGGCAATCGGCTCGGTGATGAAGCGATTGGTCGACGTGATGATGACGAGAGATTCTCCGCGACGGCGATGCCGGGCCAACAGGTCCACTGCCTTGGGGAGCACGAGAGGCGCGATGGTGTTCCGGATGAACTCGGCCCGCCATCCTTCGAGCTCGCGCATACGATAGCGCCGGAGCGGGGCAAGCTGAAACGCCAGGAACTCCTCCACATCGAGTGTGCCTCGGTGGTACGCGTTCAGGAACTCCTCGTTCCGGCGCCGGTGCTCGGTCGCATTCACCGCTCCGATCTCCGAGAGATGCTCACCCCAGAGATAGTCGCTGTCGCCGCCGATCAGGGTGTTGTCCAGATCGAAGAAGGCGGCCTTGGTTCGCGTCTCTCCGCCCGCGTCCTGCGTTCCGCAATGGTTTGTTTCCATGACACTTTCACTTGGGGGGTGGTGAGCCGAGGGGAGCCTTCGCAAGAGGAGCGGGTCCGAGGACGGCGCCGCGGGAAGCGGGGAGCGGGGAGCGGGGAGCGGCCAGGTTTCCCCACCCCCGTGTGTAGAATGCGGCCGTGGCTCCCTCCGTCGGCCTCGGAGCCGCGCGTGAAGGCGATCCTTCCGGGGAGTTTCCGGTCGCATGGAGCGCCGAGGAGGGATTGTTGCATTGCGTAGTCCCCTCGAGGCATGGAAAACTCGAAATCCGTCCGTTGCCGGATCGGAGCACCCGCAGGGGGCCGACTTCTCTTTGGACGCGATGATGCAGATCCTGCCGAACCTTTGGCGACCGGCGCCGCGGGTGCCCGGCCCCGGCGTCGGGATCCCCTCGGGCCGGGCCGGTTTCAGTGCACGACGAATGCCGGGTGGGGGAGGGCGAATCTGCCGCGGGAGAAGCTCCGCTTGATTGACTCGGACGGATTCAGGCCGAATGTGGGCATCATTCTGACCAACCGTCGGGCGGAAGTGCTGTGGGCCCGGCGTGCGGGACAGGAGGCCTGGCAGTTTCCCCAGGGCGGGATCAAGGTCCACGAAACCCCTGAGGAGGCCATGTTCCGGGAGCTCTTCGAAGAGCTCGGTCTTCGCAGCGAACACGTGGAAGTCATCGGCTCCACCCGGGGCTGGCTTCGCTACACGTTGCCCAGGCGCTACATACGACGATGGGGAAACCCGGTGTGCATCGGTCAGAAGCAGGTCTGGTTCCTGCTTCGCATGATCGGCAATGACAGCTCGGTCCGGCTCGATCGCAGCGACAAGCCCGAGTTCGACCATTGGAAGTGGGTCAACTACTGGCACCCCAGCCGGGAAGTCATCTTCTTCAAGCGCCACGTCTACCGGCGCGCCCTGAAGGAGCTCGCGCCCTTGCTCGATGTTCGGCCGCCGACCCGGCACTTTCGCTAGGCGGAGGTCTTTCGTCCGGCATGACCGCGAGGAGCGCGCCCGACCGTCCCGAAGTGCTTCCGATACCGGCCGCCGGCACGCGCATGGTCCCTCGTTCGTCCGTGTCGCCCGCGCTCTTCTCCGATCGGCCGGAGGAGTGACGATCCCATGATCCCCAACGTGGCGCCGGTCTCGAGCTTGAACTTCGATCCGGGCGAGACTGCGCTGATGCTCCGCGAAAGCGTCTCGGCTTTTGCGGCAAGCTGCATAGCGCCGCGGGCGGCCGAGATCGATGAGGCGAACGCGTTTCCCCGCGACTTGTGGCCCCGAATGGGGGAGCTCGGTCTGCTCGGCATCACGGTCGAGGAGGAGTATGGCGGGGCGGGAATGGGTTATCTCGAACACACGGTCGCAATGGAGGAGATCAGTCGCGCATCCGGTAGCGTCGGCCTCTCCTACGGAGCGCACTCGAACCTGTGCGTCAACCAGATTCGCCGCAATGGAAGCGAGGAGCAGAAGCGCCGCTATCTACCGAAGCTCATATCCGGCGAACACCTCGGCGCGCTCGCGATGTCCGAGCCGGGAGCGGGCTCCGATGTGGTCTCCATGCGATTGCGCGCGGAGCGCAGAGGCGACCGCTACGTGCTGAACGGCAGCAAGATGTGGATAACCAATGGCCCCCAGGCCGATGTGCTCGTAGTCTACGCGAAGACCCGGCCCGAAGCGGGCAAGCACGGCATCTCCGCGTTTCTGATCGAGCGGGGCTTCAAGGGGTTCAGGAGCGCCGCAAAGCTCGACAAGCTCGGCATGCGCGGTTCGGATACCGGCGAGCTCGTCTTCGAAGACTGCGAGGTGCCGGAGGACAACGTTCTCGGACAAGTCGACGGGGGAGTACGGGTGTTGATGAGCGGGCTGGACTACGAGCGTCTCGTCCTGGCGGGCGGGCCGTTGGGCATCATGCAGGCGTGCATGGATCTGGTCATGCCCTATGTGCGAGAGCGCCGCCAGTTCGGCCGGCCGATAGGCGAGTTCCAGTTGATACAGGCCAAGGTCGCCGACATGTACACGATCATGAATGCCGCCCGGGCCTACGTGTACACGGTAGCGAAGGCGTGCGACCGCAACGGGATCACCCGCAAGGACGCGGCCGGCGCAATCCTGTTCGCGGCGGAGCGAGCGACCGGGATGGCGCTGGAAGCGGTCCAGGTACTCGGCGCCAACGGCTACGTCCGCGACTATCCGGCCGAGCGTCTCCTGCGGGACGCGAAGCTGTACGAGATCGGCGCGGGAACGTCGGAGATCAGGCGCATCCTGATCGGCCGGTCGCTGTTCGAGGAGACGGCGTGAGGGTGCGCGGGCAGGGCGATGCCGCCGGCAACGGGACGCGGGGGGAGGACCGAGGCGGGCCTTGAACGCACTCCCGAGCACGACGGATCGCGCGAGCCCCTCGTTCGCCGCCAATGCCGCGGCGATGAAGGCGTTGGTCTCCGACCTCGAAGATCGGCTGGCGAAGGTCGAGGCCGGCGGAGGGGAGGCAGCCTGCCGGCGGCAACTCGATCGGGGCAAGCTGCTGCCGAGGGAGCGAGTGCGTACCTTGCTCGATCCCGGCTCTCCCTTTCTCGAGCTGAGCCCGCTCGCCGCGTACGGCCTCTACGGCGGAGACATCGCCTCGGCCGGGATCATCACCGGTATCGGCCGCATCGCCGGTATCGAGTGCATGGTGGTGGCAAACGATGCGACGGTGAAGGGAGGCACCTACTTCCCGCTCACGGTAAAGAAACATCTGCGCGCCCAGGAGATCGCCCGGGAGAACCGTCTCCCCTGCCTGTACCTCGTCGACTCGGGAGG
>CAYFYD010000096.1:0-11405 GCA_964347195.1 uncultured Ectothiorhodospiraceae bacterium | reverse complement strand
CACTCATCCCCCCGCGAGGCAAACCCCTTGCGGGCACCCGCCGGGGTGCCCGGGACGGAGGGATCGCCGCTCACTCGGTGCCGAGGCTCAAGTACGGGGCGATGGCTTCCATCTTCTTCGGGCCGATGCCGGGGATCTTCAACAGGTCCTCCACCGCTCGATAAGGCCGGCCCGCGATGATCTTCGAGGCGGTGACCGGGCCGATGCCCGGGATCCCCTGAAGCTGCTCGTCCGACGCGCGGTTCAGATCCAGGGGAGCGTCGTCAGGAGTCCTCGTCCCCGTCACCTTCTCCCGAAACTCCTTCAACTCCTCCTTCTCTTCCCGTTTTCTTCGGCGCATCTCGATGAGAAGGTCCGGATTCGTCGCCTGCCATATCCCGGAACGGTTCAGCATGGCGAGAGCCCGCAGGTCCTGGAGCTCCTCGAGGACCTCTCGACTCGATCTGCCGCCGGGATCCGGTCGAGTCTTGCCGAACACCCTGGCCAGACCCTGTCCGACGAGGAGGTGGGCGAGGCCACGACCGTCATGGGTTTCGACGAACGCGTAGTAGCGCCCGGTCGCCGAGCGGCCCGGAGCCCAGGCGTATGCGGTATGGACCGAAAAGGGCCGGGACAGTACCTGCCGGACATAGCCGGCCGCCCGCTCGCCGAAACGCACCACTTCCTGCGGGTCCTCGAGACCGAAGTGGTGCTGCTGATCGCGGATCCTCTCGAGCATCGCCTCGCTGGCGTAGGTGGTCTCCGGACAGTCCACGTAGTAGAGCCGCAGGTGAAGCTCGCGGCCGCCCGCGCTGACCTTGAAGCTGTCGCCATCGTTCACTTCCGCGTCGACGAGGACCGCGCCCTTCAGGGTGACGAGCTCGGCGGCGGGCAAGGGCGCGGCAATGCAGGCGAGAGAGAGCAGGAGAAGACACGCGAGCTTCTTCATGGGCGTGTTCGTCGAAGCGCAATGCTGCTACCGTATCTATACCACCAACGCGCCCCCGGGGGCCGGGCGGCGTCTCCGCGCCGGAAACGCAGGTGTCGGGGCGCTCGGTGCAGGTCTGCGGCGACGCCTGCCGCATCGCGGTCGAAACCATCGGCGGGGCGGGGCTCGACGACTGGTACCGGATGCGGAGCCACGCGGAGGCGGGCGGAGCGGCGCTGGACCCGGACTTCCGGGCCGCGGTGGAAGCATGGCGCGTGCCCGAGGTGGAGGCGGAGGCCCTGCGCGGCGAAGGCGGCGGCCGCCCGCGCCGACGCGGTGCTCATCGGCGATGACCCCCGCGGGCTGCTCGCGGGCCTCGACCTCGCGCGTCGCGCCCGGCGCATCGTCAAGCAGAACCTGGCCTGGGCCGCGGGCTACAACCTCATCGCGCTGCCGCTCGCCGCCTCCGGCGCCGTCCCGCCCTGGGCCGCGGCGATCGGCATGTCATTGAGCTCGCTCGCGGTCGCCGGAAACGCCTTGCGCCTCTCGCGCGCGCAGCCTCCCGGAGGCTGACGGCGATGGACATCCTTCCGATGCTCATCGGGATCTCGATCCTCGTCGCCATCGCGGTCGCCATCGTCTTCGTTTGGGCGGTTCGCTCGGGCCAGTTCGACGACCTCGACACGCCGGCCGTACGCGTCCTCACCGACGACGACGAGACCGAGCCCCACCGGAATCTCGTCCACGCGGCAGTTGCCCTTGCGCGCCGCGTCGAAGATGCGGGCGGCCCTCGCAACCCGTTCCGGGGACATGGACATCGCCGGATTCGCACCCAGGGTGGGTCAGCGGTGCTTCCCGCGAAGGAGCGCTTCGAGCTCCGCGATCCGCGCTTCCGCGGCCTGGCGGACAGCGACCTCCCGCGCAGCGCGAGCGAGAGCTGCCTCGGCCCGGACTTCGGCCACCCGGCGGGCGGCCTCCGTCTCGGAGTGGCTGAGCAGGGTCCGGCCCGTCGCGGGGTCGCGGAAGCGCATTTCTCCGCCCTGCGCACGCAGCTCGAGCCCCAGCGTGTCGCTGCGCAGCGTCAGCGCACCGTCGGGCGAGGCCACCGGCAGCTTGCGCACATAGGCGCCTCCGGCCAGGCGCAGGCCCTGGAGCACCGGGGAGATGTACTCGCCGGTCGGGTCGTACATCCAGTACTCCTTCACCCCCAGGCGCGCGTAGATGTTGCGCTTCGGTCCCAAGTCCTCCCGCCACGTGCTCTTCGAGGCCACCTCCAGCACGAAGTCCGGCCCCTTGCCCTCCTCCCAGACCTTGTAGCTCATCCGCACCCGGTCCTCGATTCCGAAGACCACGAAGACATCGGGCGCCACCGACACCCCGGGGTTGTCCTTCACGTAGTACATGAGCAGGTCGCCGGAGACGTACACGTCCGCCCGGGCCTCGAAGTACACCCGCAGCGCGCCGATCCCGTAGTGAATCGCCGCGAGCTGGGCGTCATTCTCCGCCATCGGCTTGCCGTCTCCGCTCGGGTACTCAATCGCGGGCGGAGGGAGAGTGGTCCGGCTCATCGGCAAACCCCTGCTGGCGGCGGGTCGGGGTCGGGCGCTCCCGCGTCCCGGGTGACGGTACCATAGCCTCCTCTGCGTTCGAAGACGCGTCTCTCGGTCGCAGAGTGGGCTATCGGCGACCACTGACGTGTAGGCCCATTTCTCGATTCGAGCAGGCGATCGGCCCGGAACACCGGCGCCTGCGCCGCCGCGCGTCGGCGCGGGACCCGTTCCGGCGCTTCGGGTGGGTGCCGGTGCGGCCGCTCATCCGCATCGCCCGTGCTGGCGCGAGGCGAAGAAGGGCGAGACAATGGCGCCAGCCCGAAGCGAGGAGCTCCGCCCGTGCGTCCGGACATCCGAGCAAGCGCCGCCGGCATCGAGGACATCGTCGATCTCGATCGATACCCGCTCCTCGATCCCGGGTCTCCCGCCGCGGAGAGGCTCGTCCGGGCGAGCCGGCGGCGACTCGCCGCCGATGGCGTGTTCGCGCTCCCCGCTTTCATCCGCAGCGCCGCCCTCGACACCATGCAGGAGGAGGCGGACCGGCTCTGCCGCGACGCGTTCCGGCGGGTCGACCACCGCAATGGCTTTCCCCCCGGCATGGGTGAGGTCACCCGGGTGAGCCTCGGGTGCGTGGGATGCGACCAGATGCCGGGGGCGTCCCCCATGCGCCGGCTCTTCCTCTGGGACGGGTTGACGCGCTTCGTCTCCGAAGTGCTCGAGCGGCGCCCCTACTACCGCAGCGCGGACCCGATCGCGTCGTGCATGGTGACCGAGCTCGCCCCGGGCGACGAGCTCGGCTGGCACTTCGACGCCAACGACGGCATCGTCACCCTCATGCTGCGATCGGCCGGCGCGGGCGGCGCGTTTCAGTACGCACCCAACGTGCGCCACCGCGGCGACCTCCCGGCGCTCGTCGAAGACACGCTGGCGGGCGGGTGCGAGGAGGTGCTGGAGCTCGATACGCAACCGGGCACCCTCACCCTCTTCAACGGCTTCCAGTCCCTGCACCGAGTGGCGCCGGTCGCGGCGGCGCCCTCGCGTCTGATGTTGATCTTCAGCTACGACTCGGCCCCCGGCCAGGAGTTCAGCGACGAAGTCCGCCGGCGCTTCTTCGGCCGCAGTCAGCCGATCGCGGCCCGACCCGGGTAGGACGAGGCACCCGGGCGCCTCGCGCCGGACGGAGCCCGGGTCCGGTACGACGGGGCGGCCGGCGCCGGGAGGCTCGCCCGCCGCCGCTCCGGCTTCCCCGGCCAGCGCCGGCCGGCGCAGCGCATGGACCGCCCGCGGGCGACCCGGTCGTTCACTCGGAACCGGCGGTCGGTGCGCGCAGGGTGAGCTCCCCCGCCTCCAAGGGTATCCGCAACGGCGCGACGAGCCGCCAGCGCTCGTTTCCGACCTCCACGTACCACTTGCCGGGCGGCAGCGGGAGCAGCGCGCCCCGCCAGACCCGATCCGCGTCCCGCTGCATCCCGATCCGCAGGTCGGCGCCCGCGCGGGTGGCATGGGCGAGGTGGAGGACCAGCCGGTCGCCGCCCGCCGTCGTATCGTTCAGGCGGAGCTCGATCGCGTTCGGCCCGGGGAAGCGCAGGGTGGCCTCGAGCCCGAGCCGGGCGGTGGCCGCGTCACGGGCAAGCGATCGGTTTATCTGCATCCCCCGGCGCTAGTAGTCGCCGGCGACGAGACCGTCCCAGGACGCGGAAGCGAGCGCCAGGAGCACCGCGCCGCCCACCACCGCCGCCGCGGGGATCGCGAAGACCATCCACGCAAGGGGCTCCCGGTACCAGGGACGCGCGCTCGGGGAGCTTGGCTTCATGTCACACGAGGTATCAGCGCTGTTTCGTCCCGGATTCTTCACCCCAACGATGGGTCGCCCTCATCCACGGCTTCAAGCAACCGGTCAACGACAAACAAAAGCGATATCGGCGTCGGACGTCCATCGTCAGTGCACAACCTCTCTCGTGCGTCGGTGACTACTCCGTTCGACAACCGCCGCCGGCTTCTTGACTCGCCCTTTGGAAGCAATTGCCGCTCCCTCTCGTCGTCGTTCACGCCGAGAACGTCGTCGCCATGCAGCGCGATCTCGCGTCCGTCCTCGTACCGAAGACGGCGAACCGGGATTCGGAACCCGGGATGGGATTCAATCTTCTCTTCCTCGTTACCGCCGACGGCCTGGTGGAGCGCCAAGCAGCCACGAGGCATAGATCTGCCGGTGCGGCCGGAGGGCCAGAGTGTGTGTGCCGTGGACGCGCTCATGCGGGCACCGGCTCGATTCTGATCATCGCGCGTTTGTCGATACGCCCGGTCAGACGGCTCAGCCAGTTGGTGATGCGCATGGCGAGTCCGTACTTGGCGCGAAGCGCGAGGTGGGCACGCTCGATTTCCGCCGGATCATCCACGATGAACGCCTGCGCCTCGCTCCACTCGCCGGTGACTCTTCCGCGTACTGTGCACGGCGCGATCCTCACCCGAGCGGTGTGCCGCAGACGCTTGGCCTTGCCGGCATCGCTGGCGGTGAACACGTAGCAGGCATCGTCGAGGACGACGAACCAGACTGGCGTAGCCACCACCTCCCCGTTGCGACGGAAAGTCGCGAGGCTGACGTACTTGCCTTCGAGCATGGCTGTTAATCCTCCCCCGCGCCGTGTCTTGCGCCACCGGATGCGTGCAGGCCGGCGCTCAGCCGCCGTTGGCGATGCGGCAGTGCTCGAGCCAGCGCAACGCCTCGGCAACGCGCGCATCGAGCGCGAAGCGCCCGTGCACGCGCAGATCGCCCGCGGCGAGCGAGACGGTGAACATGCCTGCCTGCGCGTCGCACACCGTGGCGTAGAACGCCGCCCACGGGAGTGCGGCCTCGTAGTCGGTCTCGACGTTCCGATTCTCGCCCGCCCGAACCACTCGGACTTGGGCGCGTGTGTGACGATTGCCGGGACCCTCGAAGGCAACGGAGCCGGATTGGTCGAACAACGGAAGGGCAACTCCACTCTTCTTCGTACTGTCCGATCTGCGTCCAGCCGAGGATCATGGAGTTGGAGCCGAGCCCCGGATACAGCATCAGGTAGACCGCGCCGAAGGCCAGCGTGGCGTAGAAGAGGACCACCCACCAGAGCGGCAGCGGGTTGTTGTACTCGTAGAGGTCCTCGTCCCACACGTGCCCGGTGGCGTCACGCCCGCCGGCGCCTTCTCCCGAAGCGCCGCCCGGGGCGCCCCCGCGAGTAGGCCATGGTCAGCAGGAGCAGCCCGAGCAGCCCCCCGAGCGTGCAAACGACGATGAAGAGGTTCCAGAAGCCATTGTTGAAGCTATCCACGACAGGCCCCCCGCTCCTCGCGCGGCGGCGCGTCGTCCTCGAGGGGAAGCCGTGCGGCCTCCTCGAAGTCCCGCCTGCGCCGGCCGCGGAACGCCCACACGACGATGGCGAGGAAGACCACGAGCAGCAGCGCGGTCCACAGCCCGTGCAGCAGCCCGGCGCTCATCGTGCTCCGCATCCCGGCACCGACCCGCCGGCCTCGGGGCAGCACCGGCCTCCCGGAGACCCGGGGCCCGGCCGCCCGACTCGGGAAGCTCCCTTCACCGCCTCGTCCGGATCGCGGTGCCCAGACCCTGAAGGTACGCGATCATCGCATCCATCTCGGTGCGGCCCTCGACCGCGGCGGGCGCTCCCTCGATATCTTCGTCGGTATAGGGGTGACCGAGCGCGCGCAGGGCGCGCTGGCGTGCCTGCAATGCCTCGCCGTCGATCGCATTCGAGGCGAGCCACGGGTAGCCGGGCATGATTGACTCCGGCACGACATCGCGCGGATTCATCAGGTGCACGCGGTGCCACTCGTCGCTGTAGCGCCCGCCGGCGCGGTGCAGGTCGGGCCCCGCGCGCCGCGACCCCCACTGGAAGGGCCGGTCGTAGACGAACTCGCCCGCAACCGAGTAGTGGCCGTAGCGCTCGGTCTCCGCGCGGAAGGGACGGATCATCTGCGAGTGGCACACGTAGCAGCCCTCGCGGACGTAGACGTCGCGGCCCGCGAGCGCGAGGGGAGGATAGGGCTTCAGACCTTCGACCGGCTCGAGCAGGCGGTTCTGGCTGAAGAGCGGCACCACGGTGACCAGCCCGCCGAAACTGATGACGACGAGGACCGCCAGCACCAGGAGCGCGGTGTTGATCTCGAACCGTTCGTGTCCCTCAGCCATCGCTTCCGTCCCTCGCGTCCGGCCCCCGAGGGGTACCTGCCCGTGTTCGGGCGGGGGTGGCGATCGGGCCCCGAAGGGTCCGGCGTTCGCATCGTCGAGGGCAGGGACTCATGGTCTCTTCGCGTCTCTCGGGCGCTCCTCAGCCCGCCGGGGCGGGAGTCGCCGCCTCGTCCGGCCGCCCCCCGCGCACCGTCTTCCACAGGTTCCAGGCCATGACCAGAGTGCCCGCGAGGAAGAGGACGCCTCCGGCGAAGCGGATGATGTAGAAGGGGTGCATGGCCTCCACCGACTCCACGAAGCTGTCAGGTAAGGGTCCCGTCGTCGTTCACCGCCCGTCACATGAGACCCTGCATCACGTCCGCGACCCACATGGAGGTGATGTAGAGCACGATGCCGATGGTGGAGGTCCGGAAGTGGACCTCGACGAGGCGCAGGCGGTAGAGCTCGCGCCCGAAGAGGCGCGGGATCAAGTAGTCGATGGCGCCGAAGGTGACGAACGCGACCCAGCCGAGCGCGCCGGCTCTCCCGTGCCGATCTGCCAGCCGACCTGCGTGGTGCCGGCGTAGCCGGCGACGGCCGGAAGGAGCGCGAACAGGGCGGTGTGGGCGAAGAAGGAACGGGGCACGCTGTAGCGACCGGCCCGGATCGCGCTCAATTCCGAGCCTGGGCGGATCAGCAACCCGATTACGTGACCGAGCGGCATCGTCGCCTCCCCGGTGGGCCCTTCCGTCGCAGTGCCCGCGCGGCGATCCGGGCTACCAGCCCGAAGGTGTGAAGTCACCGTGGATCCGGGAACCGTCGCAGTGCCCGCACTGCGATTCAGGCTACCCGCGCCGGGGCGCGGGCCGCACTGACGCGGATCAGCTCAACCCCTCGAGCTTCGGGATTCGTTGACCGAAATGGATTCCCGCTTGCGCGGGAGTGACGGGAAGCCGGCGGCATGCCACGCCGTGGCTCGACATGGACTGCGGAGGCTCGAGACGACGGGAGAAGCATTCGTGGATTCCCGCTTGCGCGGGAATGACGGGCAATGTTCAGGACGCCGCTCCTCGTCATTTCCGCTCCCCGGTCGGAGTCGGGGACGAGCTTCGCGGGAATCCATCCGGCCGGCGCCGCATCGACTCGCCGGTGCTCCGCCTCGGGGCGCTCCACCTCGGGCGGAAGGTGGCGGTCGGGAGGCAGAAAGTGTTGAATGGAGCCGTAATCCTCAGGGGGAGACGACATGGGCGAAATCACCCGGCGCCTCGCGGAGTTCGCGAGCCGCATCGAGCACGCCGGCCTCCCCGCCCCGGTGAGGGAGCGCACCAGGGCGCTGGTCGCGGACCACATCGCCATCGCGTACCGCGCCCGCCAGGAGGCGCTCATCTGTCCCAGCATCGCCGCCACGCTCGAGCGCTTGGGCTTGGGCGCCGGCGAGGCGAGCGTGATCGGCGACGCGAGAGGCTATGCCCCGCCCGCCGCGGCCTTCTTCAACGGCGCGCTCGCACACTGTCTCGACTTCGACGATACCCACGCCCGCGCTTCCATCCACCCGAGCGCGCCGATCGTGCCGGCGGCGCTCGCGGCCGCGGAGATGAGGTCCGCGAGCGGCCGGGACTGCATCGCCGCGATCACCGCGGGCTACGAGGTCCAGATCCGCCTGAGCCTGGCCCTCGACCCCTCCGCACACTACGCGCGCGGCTACCATCCCACCGCCACTTGCGGGGTATTCGGCGCCGCGGCGGCGGCCGGGCGCATCCTGGGACTGGGGGAAGAGGAGATGGCGCACGCCTATGGGCTCTGCGGTAGCCAGGCCGCGGGCTCCATGCAGTTCCTCGCCGACGGGGCCTGGAACAAGCCCTTCCACGTCGGGCACGCGGCGATGAGCGGCCTCATCGCGGCCAGCCTCGCGGGCGAGGGCTTTCGGGGGGCGGCGGACGCGATCGAGGGCCGGGCCGGGTTCCTCGCCTCCTACGCACCGAGCCCGGAGCCCGAAGAAGCGGTCCGCAACCTGGGGACCGAATGGGAGACCCTCGACATCGCGGTGAAGCCCTACCCCTCCTGCCGCTACGGGCACGCCGCGATGGACGCGCTGATCGCGCTTCGCGCCGAGCACCGCCTCGACGCCGATGACGTGGACTCGGTGCGGATCGGCCTGCCGCGGACCGGCTGGCGTCTCATCGGCGACCCCGAGCCGGAGAAGCAGAACCCGCGGAGCTACGTCGACGGGCAGTTCTCCATGCCCTTCGTCGCCGCGGTGGCGCTGCGCGACGGGGCCATGAGCTGGGACAGCTACGCGGCCCACCTCGACGACCCGCGCACGCGCGCCCTCTGCCGGCGGGTGCGCTCCGTGGTGGCCCCCGATGTCGAAAGCCACTTCCCCGCCCACATGGCAGGTTCGGCCCGGGTGCGCACCCGCGACGGCGGAGAGATCGAGAAGCTGGTGGTGGTCGCCAAGGGCGAGCCGGAGAACTTCCCGGCGCCGGCGGAGCTTCGCGCCAAGTTCGACGGCCTCGTCGGAAGCCACATGCCGGGCGAGCAGCGTTCCGCGCTGGCCGACACCCTCGACGGCTTCGAGGACGTGGCGCGCGCCGGCGAGGCCCTGCACATCAGCCGCCCGCGCGAGCGCCGGCTCCTCGCCAGCGCCTGAACGCGGCCTCCACACGACCCCACCCCGGATTCCAAAGCCGCGAAGCGACGCATCCGTGATCAGTTAACGAATTTGCGTCCCGGAAAGTCATGGATTCCCGCTTGCGCGGGAATGACGAGGAATAGTGTCCGAGACCGGGAATAGCCCCCCGATGTGAGTATCGTGATTCCCGCGCAAGCTTGCCCTCGACCCCGATCGGGGGCGGGAATCCATCTCGACCAACGAATCCCGAAACTCGAGTTTCCTGGAGACCGAAGCAACGAGGAGTCGCTTTCGATGAGCGTGACTGCAAAGGAGATCGGACCACAGCGCTACCGGGAGTCCTTCGGCCGTTACTACGAGGACTTCAACGTCGGCGATGTCTATGAACATCGGCCCGGGCGCACTATCGGAGAGTCGGACAACACCTGGTTCACGCTGCTCACCATGAACCAGCATCCCCTGCACTTCGACACCGCCTACGCCGCGCACAGCGAGTTCAAGCGCCCTCTCGTCAACTCCTGCCTGACGCTCTCCCTCGTGGTCGGAATGAGCGTGAGTGATCTGAGCCAGAAGGTCATCGCCAACCTCGGCTGGGACAAGGTCCGCCTCACCGCGCCGGTCTTCGTTGGTGACACCCTGTACGCGGAGTCCGAAATCCTCTCGAAGCGGGAGTCGAAATCGCGTCCCACCCAGGGCATCGTCTCCGCTCGCACGCTCGGGAAAAAGGCCGACGGCACCGTCGTCATCACCTGCGAGCGCAGCTTCCTGGTGCCCAGGCGCGGCCACGCGGTGGACGACCTCGCCGGGTACTGAGCCCCGGAGAAGCGCTGCGCCCTCGCCCATGACGCCTCGTGCAATCGCTTCCGCGCCGGCACGCATTGGGGGGAGAGCGCTCCCCGTGGCGCTTCCCACCTTCGCCTGACGGCGCCGTCTCTCCCGTGCCCGCCGAACCCCCGCCGAGCTACGACGAGGCCCTCGTCCTCGACGCGGTCGACCGCTTCCTCGAGCGCGAGGTCCGGCCGCACGTGCACGACCTCGAGGCCACCGACACCTGGCCGGCCGGGATCGTCGAAAAGATGCGCGAGCTCGGCCTCTTCGGCGCCACCATCGGCGAGGAGTACGGCGGGCTCGGCCTGCCGGCCTCGACCTACGCGAAGATCGTCGAGCGCGTGTCCGCGGTCTGGATGTCGGTATCCGGGATCTTCAACTCGCACCTCATCATGGCCGCGGCGGTCGAGCGCTTCGGGAGCGAAGCGCAGAAAGCCCGCTACCTGCCGCGATTCGCATCCGGAGAGCTGCGGGGCGGCATCGCGCTCACCGAGCCCGACTGCGGCACCGACCTGCAGGCGATCCGGACCACCGCCCGCCGCGACGGCGACTCCTACCGGGTCAACGGCACCAAGACCTGGATAAGCAACGGCATCCAGGGGCACATCGTCGCGGTGCTGGTCAAGACCGACCCGAAGGCGGAGCCACGCCACCGAGGGATGAGTCTGCTGCTCATCGAAAAGGGCGAGGGCTTCCGGGTGGGGCGCAAGCTCGAGAAGCTCGGCTACAAGGGCATCGACTCCGGCGAGCTGATCTTCGATGAGTGCAGGGTGCCCCGCGAGAACCTCGTCGGCGATCGCGAGGGCCGCGGCCTGCAACAGATCCTGGCCGGACTGGAGCTCGGCCGGATCAATGTCGCCGCGCGCGGGGTGGGGCTCGCGCGTGCCTGCCTGGAGGAGTCCATCGCGTACTCCCAAGTGAGAAAGACCTTCGGCAAGCCGATCTGCGAGCACCAGTCCATCCAGATCAAGCTCGCGGAGATGGCGACCCGCCTGGAGGCGGCCCGTCTGCTCACCGAGCAGGCCGCCCGCGCCTACGAGCGCGGCGAACGCTGCGACCTCGAGGCGGGCATGGCCAAGCTCTTCGCGACCGAGACCGCGCTCTTCAACAGCCTCGAGGCGATGCGCCTGCACGGCGCCTACGGCTACTCCCGGGAGTTCAACCTCGAACGCTACTACCGCGACGCCCCGCTCCTCGCCATCGGCGAGGGCACCAACGAGCTCCAGCGCCTCATCATCGCCCGGCAACTGATCGAGCGCCACCCGGCCTGAGCACCGCGCAGGACCATTCAGAAGTCGAGTTGCGGGGTTCGAAGTACTGGAATCAGGC
>CAYFYD010000095.1:0-11429 GCA_964347195.1 uncultured Ectothiorhodospiraceae bacterium | reverse complement strand
GATCCTTCCCGACGGCACGGTGACCGGCGAGCTGGCCGAGAGCTGGGAGGCGTCGGCTGATGCCTCGACTTGGGTGTTCAACCTGCGAAAGGGTGTCGAGTTCCACAACGGCAAGACCCTGGACGCCGGCGATGTCGTGCACTCCATCAACCTCCACCGGGGTGAGGACTCCACGTCCGGTGCCTCGGGTGTCGTCGCCGGCATCACCGACATCAAGGCGGACGGCAAGGACAAAGTGGTGTTCACACTGCGAGAGGGCAGCGCCGACTTCCCCTTCCTGATGTCCGACTATCACTTGGTCATCGGCATCGCGGGCACCGAAGGCCCGGTCTGGGACGAGGGCATGGGAACCGGTCCCTTCATGCTCACCGAGTGGAGTCCGGGAGTTCGCTCCGCGTCGAAGCGCAACCCGAACTACTTCAAGGAGGGCCGGCCCTACTTCGACGAGGTCGAAACTCTGAACATCGGGGACACCGAAGCGCGGGTCAATGCGCTGCGCACCGGCGAGACGGACGCAATCGAAGAGCCGGACCTGAAGACCGCGCACCTGCTCGCCCAGGCCCCCGGCGTAAGGATCGTCGAGGCCAACGGCTTCAAGCACTTCACCTTCCCGATGCGCACCGATCGCGCGCCCTACGACAACAACGACGCGCGGCTCGCTCTCAAGTACGCGATCGACCGCGAGGCGGTGTTGCAGACGGTGCTGCGCGGATACGGCTACGTGGGCAACGATCACCCCATCGGCCGGAACCAGCCCTACTTCGGGCGCGATCTCGAACAGCGTCATTACGATCCGGACCGGGCGAAGTTCCACCTCAAGAAGGCGGGGATGGAGAACCTGAAGGTCGCTCTGGACGCGGCGGACATCTATGCCGGCGGCACCGATTCCGCGCTGCTCTTCAAGGAGCACGCCGCCAGGGCGGGCATCGACATCGAGATCGCGCGGGTGCCGGTGGACGGCTTCTGGTCGAACACCTGGATGCAGAAGGACTTCATCACCAGCTTCTGGGGCGGGCGGCCCACCTCGGACTGGATGTTCTCGGTGGCCTACGCGGAGGGAGCGGCGTGGAACGACTCGTACTGGAGTCACGAGCGCTTCAACGTCCTGCTCAAGGAGGGGCGCGCGGAGCTCGACGACGCCAGGAGACGCGAGATCTACGCCGAGATGCAGCAGATCTGCCGCGACGAAGGCGGCGTGATCGTCTGGGGCTTCGGCAACTGGCTTCTCGGGGTCAGCGACAAGATCGCGACCGCCGAAGCGGTGGCCGGCAACCTGCCCATGGACGGCGACCGGGCTCCGGAGCGCTGGTGGTTCGCTTGACCATTCGTGGGACTGGAATGGCTGTCATCACCCTCGTCGGGGCAGGCTGCTGTGATTCTCCATCATGCGGTCCATGCCTTCGGTGAAACGCACGATGTCCGTGGTCGCCCGGTCGACATCCGCCAGCAGGACGCGAGGGTCAGGACGCATAGACAAGCTCGCGTGACTTGTTGATGGCCGCGCGCATATACGGGTTCTGTACTGCGCCTGATTCGACCAGATCGACAGACCGACCCAGGGTCTGGCGCAATGCCTCGGCAAAGTCGAAGTACTGTTGGAGCGGTGCCCGGCCGTGGTCGAGTCTGAATTCCACGAGGAAGTCGGCGTCGCTGGTTTGTGGATCGAAATCCGTACCACGCGCTGCCGAACCGAAGACTTCAAGCCGTGCTACGCCGTAGCGCCGGCAGAGTTCAGTCACTTCTTCCCTCTTGTCAGCGATAGCGGCGTGCATGCCCGATCCTCCCACTCCGGCGGCAAACGATGCCCTTCGTCATCGTCATCGTCATCGTCATCATGATAGCGCCTGGGACAACCCCTTGGTCGGAACCGGCGCGGTCACAGTTCGGGAGCCGTACGCACGTGACGCGAGGTCAGGCTCGACGCGCACTTGGAACCGTCATATGGGCGTGATATTGTCGCCATATGACGCCGACACGCAGCGGAGATGTCTGTGCACCTCGAAGCCTATGCCGATCCGGCCAACATGCCCGCGAGTGAAGCCGCGCGGGTGGCAAGACTCCTGGCGATAGATCAACCGGACCTTCTGAGTGACGTGCAACTTGCGCGACGCGTCTCGGGCGGACTGGCTCCCCAGGCCGCCGTGGCCTTGGCCGAGGCGCTCGGCAGGAAGCGCGTGGTGGGGCCTGTCGTTCCGGAGGCGACGCTCAGGCGAATGGGCAAGGTCGGGAAGCCGTTGTCCAGGGAGCTCAGCGAAAGGCTCTACGAAATGGGGCGTGTCGTCGATGCCGTGAGCCGCGCCTACCATGGAGACTGGAAAGCCATCGACACCTTCCTGAACCGGCCGCATTCCTTGCTGGAAGGGGAGACGCCCTTCGACATGGCGCGGTCCAGCTCCGCAGGTACGGACGCGGTCCTGAACCTCATCCGTCGAGCGGAGGCCGGCATCGCTTCCTGATGACACCGCGAACCCTGCCGGAGGCGATGCGGACGTATCGGATCGGAGATCCCGCGGGACAGTTCCCGGTGTGGAGCACGGAAGGCGCCAAGCGCGTCTCCGGCCGGTGGCATGAGGTCGGGGCCGAGGTGATCTATGTCTCCGAACACTACTCGACGGCCATGTTGGAAACGCTCGTCCACTGGAATGGAGCACTCCCGCCGAATCAGCATTTCATCGAGGTCACCATTCCAAGGGGGACCAGCTACGAGATCGTGACGGCGGATAGCGTCCCGAGCTGGTTTCAGCCGAGCGGGGAGGCGGCCCGCCGCTTTGGTCGCCGATGGTACGTGGACAATCGAAGTGCAATCCTTATAGTTCCCTGCGTCGTCGCGCGCATGGAGCGCAACATCGTCATCAATCGCCGACATTCGGATTTCGGAGCTCTGGCGGTCGGGCTGGAGACACCGGTGTGGTGGGATCAGCGCCTCTTCGCGCCGTTCCCGCGGGCGGGCGTCACCGGCGGAGAGAAAACAGACCCTTCGGCGGAGCAGAATCCTGCCCACGACGGAAGGCGCTCCCGGCCGTGATCACCAGCCACGCCCTCCATACCCACACCCCGGTCGAGGGCGAGCGCGGGGTGTGCGCGGCGGGCCACCGGCTCGCGGCCCAGGCCGGGGTGCGCGTCATGCAGGAAGGCGGCAACGCGGTCGACGCGCTCTGTGCGGCCGCGTTCACCGCCTTCGTGGTCGAGCCCGCCTCCTGCGGCATCGGCGGCTACGGGCACATCTCGCTGTGGCTGGCGGAGAGCCGCCGCTTCGTCTCGATCGACGCCTACTGCCGGGCACCGCTCGCCGCCCGGGACGACCTGTTCGAGGCGGCGACGGGGTCGGCGACCTACTACGGACACCCCTTCACCGCGGGCGACCGCGCCGCCACCGGGCCGCTCGCGCCCGCGGTGCCGGGCGCGGTCGCGGGTTTCTGCGAGGCGCAGGCGAGCTACGGGCGTCTCGCCCGGGAGCGGGTGCTGGCTCCGGCCGTCGAAGCGGCCGAGGCCGGGGTCGATTTCACCTTTTCCGACCGGCTCGGGGTGCTCGAGCGGATACCGGAGGCGGACCTGAGCGAGGAGACGCGCACCGTCCTCATGCCCGGAGGACACTTCCCCCGTGGCGGCTGGGACGCGCAACCCGACCGCCTGGATACCCGCGCCCTCGCCCGGACCCTGCGGCTCATCGCACGCAAGGGTCCCGCCGCCTTCTATCGGGGTCGGGTGGCGGCGGCCATCGAGCGCCACGTGCGCGGTGCCGGTGGCGTGCTCGGCCGCGACGACCTCGCCGCCTACCGGACCCGCACCCTGCACGAGCCGCCCCTTCGCTACCGCGGTCACGAGTACGTCTCCTGCTACGACCAGGTCGCTTACGAGGCGCTCAATGTGCTGGAGCGCTTCGACCTCGCGGGCTACGGCCCCGACAGCTACCAGTACCGCCATCTCGTCGCCGAGGCCCTCGCGCTCGCCTTCACCGATTCCATGACCCACTACGGCGACCCGGACTGCGTCCCGAGCCCGGTGCGGGGGCTCTCGAGCCCCGCTTTCGCCGCCCTGCGCGCGCGGCTGATACGCATGCGCCGCGCACTGCCCCGGCCGGTCGAAGCCGGCGATCCCTGGCCCTTCGATCCGCACCATCCCGACACCGAGCGGCCTCCGGCTCCCGGGGGCCTCGTCCCCCGTCCCGGCACGAGTCAGGCCGCGAGCGCGGACCGCCACGGCAACCTGGCCAGTTGCTGCATCTCCGTCGGCTCGTCCTTCGGGTCGCTCGTCTACGTCCCGGAGGTCGGCTGCTTCCTCAACAACGCGATGCAGAACTTCGACCCGCGCCCCGGCCGACCCAACTCGATCGCTCCCGGCAAGATGCCGATCTTCGCCGCCCCCGCCCTCGTCGCGACCCGTCGGGGGCGGGGCGTCTTCGCGGCGAGCGGCTCCGGCGGATACCGGATCGAGACCGGGGTCCTGCACACGTTCATGAACCGGGTCGACCACGGCATGCGCCTGCAGGCGGCGGTGGACCACCCGCGCATTCACTGCCAGGGCGGGGAGACGATCGTCGACCCCCGGGTCCCGGAGCCGGTGCGCCGGCGCCTGCGTGCCGCGGGGCACGATCTGGTCGAGCGCCCGGAGGCGCCGGGGGGATGGCCCTACGGCCGGGTCTGCGCGGTGGCATACGACCCGCGCCGCAAGCGCTTCGAGGGCGGGGCGGGGCCGAGCTGGCAGACCGCTATCGCGGCGTACTGAGCGCGCTGCGTGCGGCGGCAGGTTTCGCCGCCTCCGCAAGGCCGCTCCACCGCGAGGGCTTCGACGCGAAGCGACTCGCAAGTGGCAGGGGGCGCCGCCACCGCTGGCACGATGGACACTCGGTTTCCGGCGCTCGCCAGTGCGCTCGAGCGTTCCTCGGCGCCTGTCGCTTCCGGTGACGGGCGCAGTACGACGCCCGCCCGACCGGTCGCTCACCCCGGCGGCTGCGCCAACTGCCGGCGGGTGAGCTCCGCGTAGACCGGACAGCGTCTCAACAGCGTCTCGTGTCGCCCGGTGTCCACGAGACGGCCGCCGGCCAGCACCGCGATGCGGTCGGCGCTCATCACGGTGGAGAGGCGATGGGCGATCACGAGGGTGGTCCGTCGCGTGCGCAGCCGGTCGATGGCCGCCTGCACGGAATGCTCGGTCGACGTGTCGAGCGCGGAGGTCGCTTCGTCGAGGATGAGGATCGGGGAGTCCCGGTAGAAGGCGCGGGCGATGGCGAGGCGTTGGCGCTGTCCGCCCGAGAGAAGGCTCCCCCGCTCTCCGACGGGAGTGTCGAAGCCCCGGGGCAGCGCGTCGATGAAAGAGAGCGCGTGGGCGTTGCGGGCGGCCTCGGTCAACGCTTCGGGCTCGGGCGCGCTCACCCCGTAGGCGATGTTGGCGGCCACGGTGTCGTTGAACAGGACCACATCCTGGCCGACGAAGGCGATCTGGCGGCGCAGGCTCGCCGCATTCAGCTCGCGGATGTCGACCCCGTCGAGGCGAATGGCTCCCGCGTCCGGCTCGTAGAAGCGCAGCAGCAGGCTCGCCAGGGTGGACTTGCCGGCGCCGGATGCACCTACCAGGGCCACCGTCTCGCCCGGCTCGACCGCGAGATCGACCCCGTGCAGGCTGCCCTCGCGTTCACCGGAGTAGCGGAACGACACCCCGCGGAACTCCACCCGTCCCTCGACCGGTCCGACGTCGCGGCCGCTGCGGCCGGGCTCCGCGTCTTCGTCGATCAGTCCGTAGACGCTCTCCGCCGCGGCGATGCCGGTCTGCAACTGCCCGTTGACGTTGGTGAGCCGCTTCAGGGGCGGGAAGAGCATGCCCATCGCGGTGAAGAAGCTGACGAAGTCGGCGAGCGAGATCCGGCCGCTCTCGAATTGCCGGGCCGAGACGACCAGGATCACCGCGAGCGCACATGCCGTGATCACCTGCGCGATGGGGGCGTTGGCCGCGGTGGCGGAGACGAACTCGAGCTGGAACCTCCGGGCCCGGTTCGCGATGGCGCGGAACCGCTCGCGCTCGAATTCCTGGGTGCCGTGGGATCGGATGACCTTCTGTCCCTCGATGCCCTCGAGCGAGGCATGGGTCACCTCTCCCATCGCGGCCTGGAGGAGACGGCTCATCCGCCGCAGGCGGGCGGCCAAGTACAGGACGACCAGGCTCACCAGGGGCGCCGCGGCGAGCGCGATGAGGGTGAGCTGCCAGTTCAGGTAGATCATCCAGGCCAGCAAGCCGAGGATGGCGAGGGTGTCGCGCACCAGCACCACGACGGCGCCGGTCGCGGCCTGCATGACCTGGGTCGCGTCATAGGTGAGCTTCGAGGACAGGGCGCCGGAGCTGTGCCGGTCGTGGAAGGCGATCGGCACCTCCATCATCCTGGCGAACATGCGCACCCGCAGGTCCATCGCGAGCCGGCCGCCGACGCTCGCGAGCGCAGTGGCGCCGCCGAAGGTCGCGGCGCCGCGCACCAGAAACACCAGCACCAGGGCCGCACCGAGCAGCGGCGTGCGGGCGAGGTCGCTGGTCTCGAAGCTCGAGACCACGTGCTGGAGCACGATCGGAATCGCGGGCTCGGTCGCCGCTACCACTGTCATCGCCGCCAGCGCGACCGCGAAGACGCGCCAGTGCACGAGCGCCTCCCGGAGCAGGCGGAGATAGAGTCGGCGTCCGGTCGGCCCGCCGGCGGGGAGAGGGGAATCAGCCAAGAGCGATTGCCACCGGGTTCTCGGGAGGCCTGAGGAAGCGGCGCTTCCGTCCGGCTCGGCCCCTTCGCCGGCCCTGCGCGTGCCGGCCTCGCGCGTCCGGGTCCGGCCGGAATCGGATGGCGCGCCATGTTATCACCGGGCCGGGAGGGCACGACCCTTGCCCGCGGCCCATGAATCGTCCGCGCCTCGCCGGCTTGCGGGATCCCCCGCCCGTTCGCGGTATCCGTCGCGTGCGGAGACGGTTCGCATCTTTCGTTATATCCCCAGACCAAACTGGTATCAGCGTCATCGGGCCCGCGAAGGGTGCGCTCGATAGAATCGAGCACTTCCTCGAGCCCAATGGAACACCAACGATGCCGCAAAACGTCAACAACGGGGTCAACGTCGACCATCTGATAGCGGCCCGCGAAGCGGTGACCGAAACCCCGGATGCCGCCCGCTTCACTTGGCGCGCCTCGTGTCAGTGGGTGAACGGGACCCACAGCCACTCGACCGTCGCGGGCTATTTCGGGCTCGGCGACGAGCAGCAGCACAAGAAGGAGTTCACCTTCGACGCCGACCACCCCGAGACCTTCGCCGCCGAAGACAACGGCGCGACACCGGTGGAGTACGTGCTGGTGGGGCTCGCGAGCTGCCTCACCGCCGGGGTTGCGGGGGTGGCGCAGCACCGAGACATCCAGCTCCGCTCGGTGAAGGCGACGCTCGAGGGCGATATGGACATCCAGGGGATCCTCGGCGCGGACCCCGACGTGCGCAACGGCTTCAGCGGCATCAAGGTCAGCTACGAGATCGACGCCGACGCTTCGGCCGACGACATCGAGGCGCTCGTCGCGCAGTCGCAGAAGCGCTCGGCCGTCTACGACATCATCACCAACCCGACCCAGGTCAGCGTCGAGGTGAAGTAGTCCCGGCCCCGCGCCGGAGGCGCGCCATTCCCGATACCACGACCGTCGTTATCGGCGCCGGGCACTCCGGCCTCGCCATGAGCCGGTGCCTGAGCGAGCGCTCCATCGATCACGTCGTGCTGGAGCGCGGCGAGATAGCCAACACCTGGCGCACGGAGCGATGGGACTCCCTGCGCCTGCTGACGCCGAGCTGGCAGAGCCGTCTCCCCGGCTACCGCTATGCGGGCGACGACCCCGACGGCTTCATGACGATGCCCGAGGTGCTGCGCTTCGTCGACGGGTACGCCCGCTTCGTGGACGCCCCGGTGCGCACGCGCTCCGCGGTGACTTCGGTCCGGGCCTCCGGGCGCGGCTATCGGGTGCGCACCGGGCACGAGGAATGGCGGTGTCGCTGCGTGGTCCTCGCGAACGGCGGCTTCAGTCTGCCCGCGCTCCCGGCGGTGCGCGAGGCAGTGCCGGCGGGCATCGAATCGATGACGCCTCTCACCTATCGGCATCCCGGAGACCTGCCCGAGGGCGGAGTGCTCGTCGTCGGCGCGTCGGCCACCGGCTTGCAGATTGCCGAAGAGCTCCAACGCTCGGGGCGCCGCGTCACCCTCGCCGTCGGAGAGCACGTGCGCCTGCCGCGGAGCTACCGCGGCCGCGACATCCTGTGGTGGATGGAACGGGCCGGAATCCTCGACGAGCGCTACGACAGCGTCGACGACATCACGCGAGCGCGCCACGTCCCCTCGCCCCAGCTCGTCGGGACGCCGGAACGCAGGACCATGGACCTGAATGCGCTCAGCGCGCTCGGCGTTCGCCTGGTCGGGCGGCTGATGGGGATCCGCGACGGCAGGGCGCAGCTCTCGGGCTCGCTCCTGAACGTCTGCCGGCTGGCCGACCTCAAGATGAAGCGCCTGCTCAACACCATCGACGAGTGGGCCGCGGAGGCGGGCCTGGACGGCGAGCTCGAGGCCGGCGAGCGGCTTCCCGACACCGCGGTCCCCGAGTCTCCCCGCCTCGGTTTCGAGCTCGGGAAAGAAGTCCGCTCCGTCTTCTGGGCGACCGGCTACCGCCCCGATTACTCCTGGCTGCACGTGCCGGTCTTCGACCGCAAGGGCCGGATCCGGCACGACGGCGGGGTCGTGGACGCTCCCGGCATGGTGGTCCTCGGACTCACCTTCATGCGCCGGCGCAAGTCGAGCTTCATCCATGGCGCCGGGGATGACGCCCGGGACCTCGCCGAGTGCCTCGCCGAGTACCTGAGGTCGGGGGCGTGGCCGGGGCGGGCCGCGAGCGCGGACGCCAAGCGGCGCATTGGCGTCGAGGGTTGAGCTCCGGGATTGGCGGTATCATCGGGCGCTCGCGTTCCGTGAGTTTTTCCGGTCAATCGACGGCGGGAGAGAGATGAGAGATCCTCGCTACGACAGCCTGTTCGAGCCGGTGCGGATCGGTCCGGTCACCACGAAGAACAGGTTCTACCAGGTGCCGCATTGCAGCGGCATGGGTTGGCATCGGCCCCGGACTCTGGCCGCCTTTCGCGGGATGAAGGCGGAGGGCGGCTGGGGCGTGGTGTGCACCGAGTACTGTTCCGTACACCCCACCTCCGATGACAGCAGCATGCCCTTCGCCTCGCTGTGGGACGATGACGACGTCGCGGCGCACGCGCTCATGACCGACGCGGTGCACGAGCACGGCGCGCTCGCCGGCGTCGAGCTGTGGCACGGCGGCGCGGTGTCCAACCTGGATTCCCGCCTGCCCGCGCTGAGCCTGAGAAGCCGGGTGCCGAGGAACGGGCTGATGGCTCCCCCCGTGCAGACGCGCCGCCTGGAGAAATCCGACATCAGGGAAGTGCGGCGTCGGCAGGCGCGGGCGGCGCGGCGCGCCGTGCAGGCCGGCTTCGACCTCGTCTATGTCTACGCGACCCACGGCTATCTGCTGAGCGAGTTCCTCGACGCCGAGATCAACGACCGCCGCGACGAGTACGGCGGGTCCATCGAGAACCGGGTGCGGATCGTGCGCGAGCTGATCGAGGTCACCCGCGAGGCGACGGGCGGCAAGTGCGCGGTAGCGGTGCGCTTTTCGGTGGACCGCGCGATCCCCGAGAGCTTCGAGAGGTTCGAAGTGCTCGCCGAGCTGCCCGACCTCTGGGACCTCACGGTCGGGGACTACGACATCGAGATGGGCAGCTCGCGCTTCGTCGGCGAGGGGGCGCTGGTCGAAGACATCGCTCGGGCCAAGGGGATGACGAGCAAACCGGTGGTCGCGGTCGGGAGGTTCACCTCCCCCGACACCATGGCGCGCTGCATCCGGCACGGCACGCAGGATCTCATCGGCGCGGCCCGGCCGTCGATCGCCGACCCCTTCCTGCCGAAGAAGATCGAAGAGGGACGGGTCGAGGACATCCGCGAGTGCATCGGCTGCAACGTCTGCTATGCGCACGACTCCCTCGGTGTCCCCATCCGCTGCACCCAGAACCCGACGACGGGAGAGGAGTGGCGCAAGGGATGGCATCCGGAGCGCGTCGACCATGATCCCGGTCCGGGCCGGGTGCTCGTCATCGGCGGAGGTCCGGCCGGACTCGAGGCGGCCCGGGTGCTCGGCGAGCGCGGCGCCCGGGTCATGCTCGCCGAGGCGGAGCGCGAGCTCGGAGGGCGCGTCAACCGGGAGAGCCGGCTGCCGGGGCTCGCGGAGTGGCGGCGGGTGAGGGACTGGCGCGTGTCTCGGCTCGCCGGACTCGACAACGTGGAGGTCTTCCCGGGGAGCCCGATGAGCGCCGCCGACGTCTTCGAAGTCGAAGCCGACCGTGTCGTCGTCGCCACCGGTGCCCGGTGGGCGACGGACGGGGTCGGCCGGCATCGCAACACGCCGATCGAGACCGTCCCCGGCGCCCGGGTGTTGTCCGCCGACGATCTCCTCGAAGGGAAGGAAACGCCGGCCGGGCGCGCCCTGATCTACGACGACGACCACTACTATCTCGGACCGGTGCTCGCGCTCGAGCTGCGCCGGCGGGGGCTCGACGTGGTGCTCCTGACGCCGGCCGGGCGCGTGGGACAGTGGAGCGCCTTCACGTCGGAGCAGGACGCCACTTGCGCCGCGCTGCTCGAGCGCGACGTGGAGATCGTCACCAACCGGATTCTGGAGGGAGTGGAGCCGGGGCTCGCCCGCACCTCCTGTGTGTTCACGGGCCGCGAGACGAAGATTGCCGCGGACTGGGTACTGCCGCTGACGCGGCGTGAGCCGAACGACGGACTCTACCGGGACCTTCTGGCCCGCAGCGAAGCGAGCGCGCTCGAATCCGTCCGCCGCGCCGGGGACTGCGAGGCGCCCGGCATCATCGCGACCGCCGTCTACAGCGGCTACCGCATCGCTACGGAGATGGATGCTTCGGGTGAGCCGCTCCCGGACGAGGTGAAGCGCGAACGCTCGTTCGGCCGATCGGGCTAGAGCCAGCTCTCCTCCATCGGATAGGAGGAGAGCTGCTCGAATCCGTCCGCGGTGATGAGCACCTGCTCTTCCAGCTTGACCGCTTCGCGTCCTCCGGCGGGGGCGGCGAGCGCCTCCACGCACATCACCATGCCTTCCTTGAAGACCCCGTCGTAGCCCTCCGCTTCGAAGTCCTGCGGGTAGCGGATGGCCGGATACTCGTCGCACAGGCCCACGCCGTGCATCGCGACCCCGTAGCGCCTCGCCACGAACTCCTCCCCCAGAGGGCGCAGTCGCTCGGTCAGCTCCCGGAAGGAGATCCCCGGCTTCAACAGCGCCTTGTTGTGCTGGATGTGGGCGTGGGCGTCGGCGTAGATGCGCCGCTGCTCGTCGCTCGGCTTCGCGTCGCAGACCC
>CAYFYD010000094.1:0-11464 GCA_964347195.1 uncultured Ectothiorhodospiraceae bacterium | reverse complement strand
ACGGGGAACTCCGGCATCACGCGGGTCGGCCCCAGGTAGGCGAACACGAGACCCCGGTACTCGAAAGCGGGGTAGGCACCGAGGCGCACCCGGGCCTCGAGCCGCGCCCTGGCCTCCGGTGGCTGGCCGGGGGCATCGAGCAGGGTGCCGTCCACATCGAAGTGCCAGCCGTGGTAGCAGCAGCGGATCCCGCGCTCCTCGCAGGTCCCGAACTCGAGCGAGGCGCGGCGGTGGGGACAGCGCCGGTGCACCAGCCCCATGCGGCCGCCGCGGTCCCGGAACAGCACCAAGTCCTCGCCGAGGACGCGGACGGCGGCCGGCCGCTCCCCCACTTCCCGGCCGAGCGCCACCGGGTGCCAGTAGCGGCGCAGGTACTCCCCGGCGGGCGTCCCGGGGCCGACGCGGGTGAGCTCCTCGTCGGGCTCGGTCGCGAGGGTGGTGCAGTAGCCGGCGTAGCTTCGCCGTCCGAGAGCTTCGAGTTCGAGCATCGGCGTACCCATGACGAGATGACTCCTGTGCGCGCGGCGACGAGCCCGCCCGGCTCAGCCGGGCGGGGGAGAAGGCGGATGCATGCGAATCAGGCCCTCCTGCGCGACCGAGGCGACCATGCGCCCGCCGGAATCGAAGATACTACCGCGAGCGAAGCCGCGCGCGCCGCCCGCCGAGGGGCTGTCGAGCGCGTAGAGCAGCCAGTCCTGCGCTCGAAAGGGTCGATGGAACCACATGGCGTGGTCGAGGCTGGCGACCTGCATCCGGGGGTGCAGAAAGTTCACTTGGTGCGGGTGGGTCGCGGTATCGAGCAGCGAGAAGTCCGACATGTAGGCCAGCATGCTCTGTTGGACGACGGCATCGTCCGGCAGCGGTCCCGTGGTCCGGAACCACACGTTCTGGACGGCGGCGGAGCGGCCGGGAGCCGCGGCCCCGGCGGGGGCCACCGGCCGCAGCTCCACCGGCCGGTTGCGCAGGATGTAGCTCCAGTACTCCTTGCGAAGCGGGTCCGCCGAGCGCTCCACGAGCTCGGCGATACCGTCGAGCGACTCCGGACCGGGCACCTCGGGCATCTCGTCCTGGTGTTCCATGCCCGCCTCGGCGATCTGGAAGGACGCCGCCATGTTGAGGATCTGGCGCCCGTGCTGGACTGCGATCACCCGGCGGGCGGTGAAGCTCCTGCCGTCCCGCGCACGATCGACTTCGTAGAGGATCGGGACCCTGGGGTCGCCCGCGCGCAGGAAGTACGCGTGAAAGGAGTGACAGCCCCGGCCCTCGACGGTGCGGCTCGCGGCCGCGAGCGCCTGAGCGAGCACCTGCCCGCCGTAGACCCGGTGCCAGCCGTCGTCCGGACTGTGTCCACGAAACAGGTTGAGCTCGATCCGTTCGAGATCGAACAGCTCGATCAGCTCCTCGACCCCCGTGACCATTCTCGTGCCTCGTTTGCGGGACGGCGGGGGATCATCCCGGTCTTCGCTCCGGATGTCACCGCGCGCGCGGCTCAATCGAGTCGGACAGGAATACGACTGCTCTCATGTTCGATGTCACCGCGCGTGACTCAATTACGTTTTGTCGGATCGAGCAAGTCGCCGCCCTCGCTCCGGATGTCACGGCGAGCGCGCCCGGCGCCGGGAACATTCAGAAGTTGCTGTCGGACGCTCGTCCGGAGATCCGAGCCCGTCATCCCCGCTCCCCTTCCCGTCATCCCCGCGCACTCCTCGTCGAGCCGTACACGAGGGACCTTCCCCTTCGGGCACGCATTGACGAGAAGCAAGAGGGGGCCGAAGCCCCCTCCTCCATCGAGCACACCAGCGGCGCTCAGTTGATCCAGTCGTTCACCGTATCCATGTTGTTGCTGACCCACTCCTCGGCCACATCGCGCGGGTCCAGCTTGTCGCGGCCGATCTCGAGAATCCACTGATTGACGACGGCCGGGTCGAGGGCGATCCGACTCAGGAACCTGGCGACCGGAGGGTTGCGGGTCTCCAGCGACTTGGAGTAGGCGACGTAGATCCGGGCGTCGTTGCTCGCACAGGAGAAGTGAGAGGCCTCGAGCCAGTCCTCCTCGTCCAGGTTGACGTTCTCGCATCCCTCGGTGCGGGCGGGCTCTTCGACCGGCGTGATGTCGTAGGCGGCATGCACCCACTCGGGCGTCCAGTAGTAGAACAGGATCGGCTTCTCGCGAGTGATCGCCGCCTTGAGCTGACCCTTGAACGTGGCGTCGGGCAGGATCTCCGCCTCCCACAGCTCGGACAGGCCGTAGCTCTTGAACTTGACCTGCCACATGCGGGTGGACTTCCAGCCGGCGTCGCCGGCCCAGTACTCGCCCTTGCCGTTGCCGTCCTTGTCGAACATCGCAGCGACCTCCGGCTTCCGGAGATCGTCGACGGACTTCACCACATCGGCCATGTAGCTCGGCACGTATATCTTCTGCGTGCCGAGGTATGGCGTGTTGTGGCCGACGGTCTTGGCGCCATCGACGTACTTGTCCCAGATCGCCTGGCGATTGGGCATCCAGAGATCGGTGTATACATCGGCCGAGCCGTCGCCCTTGTCCATCCCTGCCGCAACCACGGAACCGTCGGACAGCCCCTCCCTGATGACCGCCTCCGAGCCCATCGGCCCGTTGATGATCGCCTGAATGACATAGCCGATCGCCTTTGCGCCGGTCCATGTCAGGTCCGAGATCGTCACGGTAGCATCCGCGGCCGGAGCGCTCGATGCGCAGCCCAGCAGGATTGCGGCGGCTGCCGCCATGCTTCGAATGGATTTCTTCATCCGTCTCTCCTTCTTCAGTCTTTGGGTACGGCCGGGTAACCGGCCCCTTTCACGCTTCAACGGCGAACCCGGTTCGCCTTTTGCACCACCCGGTCGATCATCATCGCCAGCAGAGCAATTCCTATTCCGGCCAGAACCCCTCGGCCGGTCTCCGTGTTCTCGAGCGCCTCGGTTACCACGTAACCCATGCCACCGGCGCCGATCAGGGCGGCGATGACCACCATCGACAGGCTCATCATCACGACCTGATTGACGCCGGTCATGATCGACGGCAGGGCGCAGGGCAACTCGACCTTCGTCAGCAACTGCTTCGGATTGGCGCCGAAGGCGAGCGCCGCCTCCCTGGTGCTCTCCGGAACCTGACGAATGCCGAGGGCCGTCAGACGGACCATCGGCGGCATGGAGAAGATGACGGTCGCGAGAATCCCCGGCGGCTTGCCGATGGAGAAGAACGCGATGGCGGGAAGCAGGTAGACGAAAGACGGAATCGTCTGCATGACATCCAGGATGGGCGTAACCCATGCCTGGCCGCGTTTCGACTTGCCCACCCAGATGCCGAGCGGCAACCCGACCACGACACAGATGATCGACGCCGCCACGACCAGCGACAGGGTGTCCATGGCCGTTTGCCAGAACCCGAAGAGCGCCAGGTAGACCAGCGAGGCGCCGACGAACACGGCGACCCGAGTGCCGGCCATTCGATGAGCCGCGAACAGGAGGGTGGCCATGGTGATCGGCCAGGGCGTGCCCACGAAGACCGATGTAATGGCGCTCAGCAGCCCTCGCAGAAAGTGCGTGATGCCGTCGAACAGGAAGCCGTAGAACACCGTGAGGTAGCCGATGACGTCATCGATGGACTGCGAAGTGTAGGTGTTGAGGTTGACCGGAGGGGCATCCTCGCTCGGCGGTGTCCGCTTGACGATCCGCTGACCGTCCTCGCCTCGCGGGTACGTGATCTCATCCGGGCGGTCGATCCAGAACAGCGTCGGAAACTCGCCGATCACGAAGCAATCGAAGCGCTTCTTGAAGGTGACGGACTCCCCCCTGGCGATGGCGCGATCCTGCTTGATGCAGCTTCGGGCATCGGGCGCCATCTGAGTGGCGCGATAGATCAACAGCGGTACGACGAGCACGAACACCAACGCCACGATCGACAGTCGGGAGACGTCGAATCCACTCTTGGTCGCTCGGTTGATGCGCCACCGTTCGTACTGTCGGGCGTACAGGTGATCGGCGATCCATGAGAACACGAGCCTTCCGAGGACGAATACGACGATGGCGGCCACGAAATGGGTGCTCGACCAACCTTCGTATCGATCGACCAGATAGGCCTTGTCCGCATTGTCGACGGCGGCCCGGGAGTACTTGAAGAACAAGGCGGCATTGACGGCTGCGATGAGGTCGATGACGAAAGCGATGGTGAACAGCAGCCAGTTGCCGCGAAGGGCCGCCCAGATGAAGCTGCCCGCGAGCGCCGCGGGATTCACGTGGTAGCGCGGCAGGGACGACTTCTGGATCTGCAGAAACACCTTGGCGTAGTAGTCGCCGCTCGCCCCGGCGAAGCTCTTGAAGGGATTCAGTGCTCCGACATCGTCCTGCATCGCGCTCACGCCTCCCCCTGAATGCCGCGCAAGAGGTCGTCTTTCGTCACCACACCGATCGGCGTGGCCTCGTCCATGATGACGATGGGTCTGTCCTGGTCGACGGCCAGGCCGACGAGGGTATCGAGATCGTCATCCGGTCCGGCGGTGGGGCACCCCTGCAAGGTCGCCGGCGCCCCGCTGCTGCTCCGGTATCGCTCGACCGGCTGCATGACGGTGTGGGCATAGACGAGCTTCAGCTTGGAGATGCCGGCCACGAAGTCGGCGACGTAGTCGTCGGCGGGCTCGGTGACGATCACCTCCGGGGATCCGGTCTGCACGATCTCGCCGTCCTTCATGATGGCAATCCGCGAGCCCATCCGGATGGCCTCGTCGAGGTCATGGGTGATGAAGAGGGTCGTCTTCTTCATCGACTTCGACAGCTCGAGAAACTCGTCCTGGAGATTGCGGCGGATGAGAGGGTCCAGAGCCGAGAACGGCTCATCCATCAACAGAATGTCCGGATCTGCCGCCAGGGCCCGGGCAAGACCGACCCGTTGCTGCATCCCGCCCGAGAGCTCGGACGGCATTCGGTCGCCGTACCCTTGGAGGCCGACGAGCTCGATCGTCTCATTGGCCACCTTGGCCCGGGTGAAGGCATCGACGTTTCTGAGCTCGAGAGCGAAGGCTACGTTATCCCGCACGGTGCGGTGCGGGAGCAGAGCCATGTTCTGGAACACCATGCCGATCTTGCCGGCTCTCAGAGCTCGCAGAGCTTCCAGGTCGAGGCGGCCGACATCCGTGCCGTTGATGAGGATCTCGCCGGCCGTAGGCTCGATCAGCCGATTGATGTGACGCACCAACGTCGACTTTCCGGACCCGGAGAGTCCCATGATGCAGAAGATCTCGCCTTCCCCGACGCTGATGGATACATCGCGAACGCCGACGACGGCCTCGAACCGGTCCAGGACTTCCGCCTTGGACAGACCCTCGCGCCGGCACGCTTTCATGGCTTCATCGGCGCGGTCGCCGAAGACCTTCCAGACGTGGCGGGTCACCACGACCTCGTTCGAGCTGCCGATTGTCACGTCCCGGGTCTCTCGCGTTTCGGATCGACGATGGGCAGCGCGCCGGCGACGCCGGGCAGGCGCTTCACGTGCCCGTCGAGTGCCTGCAACAGCGTTCTGCGGCGCAAGCTCCTGGCCAAGTCCAGCCCCTGGAGACGAAAAGGGTCGGCGCGCTCCGGTCGCCCTCGGCGCTGTGGTGGCAGGTCACGTGCAGAATGGTCCCGAGGCCCGCGGCCTGGAGCTCGCGCACCGTCTCGCGAAAGCTGGCGGCGGCAGCGTTGGCCCAGCGCGATCATCGCCGATCTCGTCCCGTCTGCCAACACGCTTCCCGCCCTGCCCCGGGGCAGCTCACTTCGCGGGCGTCCTCGATCGCCGCCGGACAGCGTAGCTCCTCGATGCAGAAGCGCTTTCTTCGCTTGGCGACGACTTCGCTCGAAACGCTCAGCGATCGACATAACCTCTTGAATTTATTGGACACGGTCAAGAGAACCAATCAGCCCTGGGGGATGGCCCCAAGGCTCTTCAAAAGTCGGCATGACGGCGTCAGCCCCCGAGTTTCGGGATTCGTCGATCGGAATGGATTCCAGTATCTCGAACCTGAAAAACTCGACTTCTGAAGAGCCCTGGGGATGGCCCTGCTCTGGTTGACAGACCAACTTGCCGCAGGCTAGCTTCCTGCGGCCGTGTTGGCTGGTCGACCGGATCGCCCGCGCCGCGAGCATTGAGCCACACCGATGACCACGAGGCGCACCGTCAAAGCCGAAGTTTTCCGGGGTCCCTTCGACCCCGGCGGCCAGCCGAAATCGGCGACCGGGCAGCCGATGGAGCTCTCGTTCTTCGCCTGGAACGTGAGCTCGGGACTGTCGGCGACCAAAGCGGTGCTCTCCGACCCCGCCCGCTACCGGGACTACTGGCACTGGCCGACCGCCTCCCGGATGCTCGCCGAGGCCGACCGGATCGGCTTCGACCACCAGGTCCAGTACGGCATGTGGAGTGGCTGGGGCGGGGCGACGGGATGGAACAGCGAAGGGCTCGACTTCGCCACCGCCGGCACCGCCAGCGCGATGGTGACGGAGCGCATGAACCTGTTCGGCACCGTTCACGTGGGCTACCGTTTTCATCCGATGCACATCGCCAAGCTCGGCGCCTGCGCGGACTTCGTGTCCAACGGTCGCTGGGGGATCAACGTGGTGGCGGGGATGATCCACACCGACTTCGCGAAGTTCGGATTCAAGGAGCGCCCGCCGGGTCCGGTGCGCTACGACATGGCCGACGAGTTCGTGACCCTGATGAAGTACCTGTGGACCTGCGACGATCCGGTCGACTTCGAGGGCGAGCACTACCAGTGCTACGGCGGCTACGTGGCGCCGAAGCCGGTGCGAAAGCCTCGCCCCATCATCATGAACGCGGGCGTCTCGGAGGCGGGCTTCGACTTCGCCTGCCGGCAGGCGGACTGGGTGTTCGCGGCCTCGCCGAAAGGCAGGATCGAGGACTACAGACAGACGGTGGCGAAGGCCCACGCACTGGCCGCGAAGTACGGACGCGAAGTGCGGGTCGGGGCGATGTGCTACTGCGTGATGGAGGACACCGACGAGCAGGCGGCCGAGACCGTCGCGTGGCTCGAGGAAGAGGCGGACATCGAGGCGATCCGCTTCTTCATGCAGCAGGCGGTCGGGACCTCGTCGGAGATGGATGTCGAGGGCGAGCAGGATCGCTATCTGGGCCTCGGCCGGGAGCAGTTCATGAAGGTCGCTCTCGGCATGCACGGCTACCAGTTCCTCGGCGGCTACGAGACGGTGGCGGAGAAGATGCGGGAGCTGCACGAGGCAGGGGTCGACAACATGGTGATCGGGTTCTTCGACCCGCAGCGGGCCCTGGTGCAGATGCGGGAGCACGTCATCCCGATCCTCAGACGCATGGGGCTGCGGCACTAGATGGCGAGCCCTGACCCGCACAACCGCTACAGCGAACGCAACATCCACACCATGGAGAGCGTCTACGGCAAGGGCTTCCTCTCCCCCGGCGGGGCGGAGGAGGTCGCGCAAGTCGTCGCCCCCTTCGCGGTGGAAGGTGCCGAGGTCCTGGACATCGGCTGCGGGCTCGGCGGGGCAAGCATCGCGCTCGCGCGCGACCACGCCGCGGGCCACGTCACCGGAGTCGACATCGAGCCCGCGGTGCTCGCGCGGGCGAGAGATCTGGTGGCGGAGTCCGGCCTCACCGAGCGCGTGACGCTGTACGAGGTGCCGCCCGGCCCCCTCCCTTTCGCCGGCGGGCGTTTCGACCTCGTGTATGCGAGCGCGGTCACCTGTCACATCGAGGACCTGCTTCCCTTCTTCGTCGAGATGCGGCGCGTGCTGCGGCCCGGGACTCACTTCACCGGCGCCGAGTGGTTCACCGGCCGCGACGCGGCCGCCTTCGCACAGTGGGACGACCTGCTGCGCGATCGTGGCCTCAACTTCCACTTCGCGACCCGGGAGAGCTTTCGCGCGGCGCTCGAATCCGCCGGCTTCGAAGCGGCGACCTTCACCGAACGCAGCGCGGCGATCTCCGCGCTGGCGGCACGGGCGCTGGCGCGTGTGCGCGAGGAGCTGCGCCCGCAGCTCGAGGGCGCGTTGGGGACGGAGGGCTACGAGTCCTTCGCGCACTGGACCGCCTCGCGGGCGGAGGCGCTCGGGAAGGGCGGGATCCGCTACGGCCACTTCCGGGCGCGCAAGCCCGGACCCGCATGCGCCTGAGGGCGCCGCTCGATGCCGCTCCCGGTTCGGACGCAGGCCGTGTTCCGCTCCGGAGCGTCGCTCGATGTGCATGGGGCACCGCGCGCCGCCAGCGCGATGGCGTGTGGTGCCTCGAGGCTGGTATCGCGCGCGCGGCAACGGCGCGTTTGCCCATCCGTGATCGGTGAGCGAGTTTGCGTCCCGGAAAGTCATGGATTCCCGCCCCCGATCGGGGGCGGGAATCCATGTGCACGTGCCCTGACCGAACACGGATGCGCGTTTGCCCCGCACCGTCGCCGGCCCTCCCCTGCCCTGGAGCCTGATCGCTCCCCTCCCTGGAGCCTGATCGCATGCGTTTCGCCGTCGAGCCGAGGATCTTCGACTACTTCCCCGGCCTCCACCTCGCGGTGGCGGTCGTTCGCGGCTTGCGCAACACCGCTTCGGAGGCGCTCGCGCAGCGGTGGCGCGAGGCGTGGCGGGAAGCCGGGGCGCGCGACCTCCCCAACGCGCAATCGCACCCTTACGTCAACGCCTGGCGGGAACACCTGCGCGGCGCCGGGGTGTCGGGGAAGAAGTTCCCGACTTCGATCGAGGCGATGCTGCGCCGCGCCCTCAAGGGCGGGGAGCCCTTCCACATCAACCCGCTGGTGGACTTCTACAACGCCCTGTCGCTCCACCACGTGGTGCCCGCGGGCGCCTGGGACCTGGACGAAGTCCCGGACGACCTGCAACTGCGCTTCACCCGCGCCGGCGACCACTTCACCGCCCTCGACGAAACGCAGGCGGTCGCGGTGGCGGAGGGCGAGATCGCCTACGCGAGCGGCCCGCTCGTACTCACCCGCCACTTCATGTGGCGACAGGCGAGACAGGCACTGGTGCGGCCGGAGACCCGCAACGTGTTCCTCATCTCGGAGATCCCGGGGGTCGCGGGCCGGAAGGTCGCCGAAGCGATGCGGCGCGACATGGTGAGCGGCCTCGCGCAGCACTTCGGCGTGGCGGCGAAGAGCGCGCTTCTCCACTCCGGGCACCTGGAGACCGACACCGACTCGCTCCCGGGGTGACGTCGCGCGCTCGAGCCGCCGGCGACGTCCGCATCGAGAATCCCGCGCCGGCCGAGCTCAACCGGCACCGCGACGACCCGCGGGCGGAGCTCGCGCACCTGCCGGGCGGCGGCGAGGCGCCCCACCCCGTCGTCTGCGCCGACATCGAACGCAGCGACCTGTGGACGCCCGTCTTCCACCACCACCTCTCCGGCCTGCGGCGGGAAAGAGCGACTGCACGGCGCGATAGCGCGTCGCCCACGGCGGGCGCGAGGCGCCAGGCTCAGGAGCGCGGGAAGCGCCGCGCCCCTTCCTCGGTAACGATCCAGTCGAGGCGCTCGTCCTCGGCGCTCCGGGGAACCCGGTCGATACGCTGGCCGGCGAAGGCCACTCCCACCGCCAAGGTGCCGGGCGCGCGGGCACGGCGCAGCGCGAGGGTCCGGTCGTAGAAGCCGCCGCCGTAGCCCAGCCGGTAGCCCTCGTCGTCGAAGGCGAGCATGGGCACCAGCAGGATGTCGGGCTCCAGAGTGCCTGCCTCCGGAGGCGGTACCGCGATCCGGAAAGCGCCTTCCACCAGAAGGTCGCCGGGCGCCCAGCGCCGGAAGGCGAGGGGCCGGTCGCGACCGAGCACGACGGGGAGGCAGGTCGGACACCCCCGCGCATGGGCGTGGCGCAGGATCGGCGTTGCGTCGAGCTCCGTGCGCACCGGAAGGTAGGCGGAGAGCGTGCCGCGCGCGGAGAGGTCGATGGCGGCACGGAAGTAGGCGAGGGCCGCGAACGCCGCGCCGTCGTCCGCATGGCGGTGAAGACGTTCCCGGCAGGCCGCCGCGCGCCGGCGCTGCGCCCGCTTCTCCTCCGCGAGCGTCACTGCGCGGCGGGCACCGCCCCGGCGTTCCCCCCGCCCATCCGCATCAGGTACCAGTCGACGAAGTGCCGGCTCGCCCACTCCATCGGCGCGTAGGGCCCGGGACGGTAGAAACGCGAGCGCACGCCCTGCTGGTTGCGCTCGATGATGCGCTTGTCGGCCTCGGTGGTAACGTGCCACAGCCAGGTCAGGCGCCCGGGATCGTAGTCCCGTCCCTCGACCGCATCGCTCCTCACCAGCCACACGATGTCCATCCCGGTGTGGTCCACGTCCTGCGGGGTGAAGCGGTAGACGACGCAGTGATCGCTGTACACGAGCCAGTAGCAGAGCAGGCCCATCTGCCCGTCGGAGGCACCGCCGTCGAATTCGCGTACCTGGCCGAGCAGGGGCGCGAGCGGCCGGCCGTCCTCGCTGCCGGTGAGGTAGCCGTCGAAGAGCGGGTAGCGGCTGTAGTAGTAGAAGGGTCCCTCCGGCTCGGCCAGCCAGTCGGGCGACCTCGTGATGCCGGCGTGGGTTCCTGCCCTCGCCGCGCGCTCGGCGAGGGTCTGCGCGAGCTCCGGCCAGGTGCCGGGCGGCGCCTTGATCGAATGCGAGCGCGAGAACTCGGGGTGCGCGGGTGCGCAGTGATAGCACTCCTCGAAGTTCTCGACCACGAGCTTCCAGTTCGCCTCCACGGGATAGGTGCGCTGCGCCGCGACCCGGGTGTCGTGGAGCGCGAAGGGCGCGAGGAGCGCATCGAGCTCGGCCCGCGCCGTGTCGAGGGGAGCCGGCCGCTCGGCGAAGCTCACGAACACCATGCCGTGGAACTCCTCGAGCGCGAGCGGGCGAAGACCGTGGGCCGCGGCATCGAAATCCGCCGGCATGCCGCGCGCCCGGGCGAGCGTACCGTCGAGATGGTAGGTCCAGCCGTGGTAGGGGCACACGAGCCGCCGCGCCTTTCCGGAGCGCTCCCAACAGATGCGCGAGCCGCGGTGCCGGCACACGTTGACCATCGCGCGCAGCGCGCCGTCGGTATGCCGGGACACGATCACCGACTCGCCCGCGATGTCGTAGACGAGCCAGTCGCCGGGCTCCGGGAGCTGGCTCACGTGACCGGCGTAGAGCCAGTCGCGCAGGAAGAGGCGATCCACCTCCCGCTCGAACACCGCGGCGTCGCGATAGAAGGGCTGATCCAGGGCGTGGCCCGGCCGGTGCCGGCCGGCGAGCACATCGATCGGGTCCCGGGTGGGAGCACTCATGCGAGGGGATCTCCAGTGTGGTGTCTCACCGATACGCCCCTATCGCCGCGGGACTTCCTCGGCCTTCAATGCGTTGATTTTATTGCAAGTGAGCTCGAGCCCGAACCTGCAATCACGTCACGCTGTCCGTGAGACGGGGCCAGGGCAGATCACTTCGCGGGCGTCCTCGATCGCCGCCGGACAGCGTAGCTCCT
>CAYFYD010000093.1:0-11470 GCA_964347195.1 uncultured Ectothiorhodospiraceae bacterium | reverse complement strand
TCCCGAAGCTCGGAGTCTGAAGCCGTCAAGCCGACTTTTGAAGAGCCCTGGGCGAGAGGACGTCGCCGTGGGTCGCGACCACCCGGCCGGCCCGGGTCGCCACAGTTTCGGGATTCGTTGACCGAAATGGATTCTCGCTGACCAAGGGAATGACGTCATCTGCGCAAGACACGTCACGCCCACGGTAGCCGCCAACCCCTCCATAACCGTCATTCCCGCCATAACCGTCATTCCCGCGCAAGCGGGAATCCATAGCCTGATTCCAGTATTTCGAAACCCGAAACTCGACTTCTGAACGGTCCTGGGCGTTCGGGCTTCCAGCCTGGCACCGACCCGGAGCGGCCTCTCCGGGGTTCCGGTGCCGAGCGCGGTGTCGGCCCCCTTGATCCGAATCAAGGATCCCGCGCTGGCGCCCTTCTATGATCGGTTGCCCGAGAGACCGTGGGAAGCGAGTCATGGGGACGCAACACCCAGGGGTCGGCGACGGGGAGCGGCAGCGGACTCGCGAGCTCCGCTCCTTCCTCTTCCTCGTGGTAGTGCTCGCGCCGGCGATCACCGTAGTCCTGGTGGGTGCTCTGGGGTTCTGGATCTGGATCTCCCAGACGATCGCCGGGCCGCCCGGCCCTCCCGCCTGATGGAGCGGGGCGGTGACGCCGGTCCCGCGCCGGAGCGGCTCCGCGGGCGCGGAGCCGCCTCCACCGAGAGCGTTGCCACCGTCCATGCCGGGGCGCTGCCGGGCAACGCGGGGGGGCGCCGGCCGGCGTTCCGGCACCGCACCGGCCGCGCACGTGACGCCCGCCCCGGACGCCGCCTCCGGGATGAGCGGGGAAGACACCCGCGGCGGCGGCCGTGCCCGAACCTGTGCCCCGAGGGCGCGATGAGGTTCCGGTAGCGAGGACGCACGTGATGCGCGAGGACCGCTCCGGCTCCGGCATCACCGTCGCGAGTGTCCTCGTGCAGGCCCGTGCGGAAGCGCACGAGCGGCTCGAGGCGGCGATCTCCGCACTGCCCGGCACGAGCGTGCACGCGCGCGGCGCGGGCGGCAAGCTGGTCGTGGTGGTCGAGACCACGAGCGACGCGGAGCTGGTCGGGCGAATCGACGAGATCGGCGGGTTCCCGGGGGTTCTGGGGGTCAACCTCGTCTACCACCACAGCGAAGCGGCCGGGGCCGTCACCGACCTCGGCCCGGAGAGCCAGTGAGGAAGCGCAGGATGTTGAGTGCGAAGTTCACCCGACGCGAGCTGTTGAAGGCCAAGGCGGCGAGCGTCGCCGCGGCGGTGGCCGGGGTCTCCCTCCCCGCGGAAGCCCGGAATCTGGTGACCGCCGCCGACCGGACCGGGCTCACTTGGTCGAAGGCGCCCTGCCGCTTCTGCGGGACCGGGTGTTCGGTCATGGTGGCGACCCGGGCCGGCCGGGTGGTCGCGACCCACGGCGACGTCCTCTCGCCGGTGAACCGCGGCCTCAACTGCGTCAAGGGCTATTTCCTCTCGAAGATCTTCTACGGCCGGGACCGGCTCACCCAGCCCCTGCTGCGCATGCGCGGGGGGCGCTTCCACAAGGACGGCGACTTCACGCCGGTGACCTGGGAACGGGCCTTCGACGTCATGGCCGAGAAGTGGAAGGCCGCCCTGAGGGCCAAGGGCCCGAGCGCGGTCGGCATGTTCGGCTCCGGCCAGTGGACAGTGTGGGAGGGCTACGCTGCGGCGAAGCTCATGAAGGCGGGATTCCGATCGAACAACATCGAGCCGAACGCCCGGCACTGCATGGCCTCCGCGGTGGCGGGCTTCATCCGGACCTTCGGCATGGACGAGCCGATGGGCTGCTACGACGACATCGAACACGCCGACGCCTTCGTGCTCTGGGGCTCGAACATGGCCGAGATGCACCCCATCCTCTGGACGCGGGTGACCGACCGTCGCCTGTCGGCGCCGCACGTGCGGGTCGCGGTACTCTCGACCTTCGAACATCGCTGCTTCGACCTCGCCGACATCCCGATGGTGTTCGAGCCGCAGAGCGACCTCGCCGTCCTCAACTACATCGCGAACCACATCATCCGCAGCGGTCGCGTGAACGAGGACTTCGTCACCCGCCACACCGTCTTCCGGCGCGGAAACACCGACATCGGATACGGGTTGCGCCCGGAGCACCCCCTGGAGAGGGCGGCGGCCAACGCGGGCGAGGCGGGCGGCTCGACCGAGATGAGCTTCGAAGAGTACGCCGCGTTCGTCGGCGACTACACCCTGGAGCGGGCGCACGCGCTCTCCGGCGTGCCCAGGCGCCGGCTCGAAGCCTTGGCCGAGCTCTACGCGGACCCGGGCACCAAGGTCACCTCGTTCTGGACCATGGGAGTCAACCAGCACACGCGCGGGGTCTGGTGCAACCACTTGATCTACAACCTCCATCTGCTCACCGGGAAGATCGCGGAGCCGGGCAACTCGCCCTTCTCGCTCACCGGTCAGCCCTCCGCCTGCGGCACCGCGCGGGAAGTCGGCACCTTCGCCCACCGGCTGCCCGCCGACCTCGTGGTCAAGAACCCGGAGCATCGGGCGGTCGCGGAGCGGATCTGGAAGCTTCCCGAAGGGACGATCCCCGCCCGACCCGGCTTCCACGCGGTGCTGCAGAACCGCAAGCTGCGCGACGGCGAGCTCAACGCCTACTGGATCCAGGTGAACAACAACCTCCAGGCCGCGGCCAACATGAACGAGGAGACCCTGCCGGGCTACCGCAACCCGGAGAACTTCATCGTCGTCTCCGAGGCGTATCCGACGGTGACCGCGCAGGCCGCGGACCTGATCCTTCCTACCGCGATGTGGGTGGAGAAGGAGGGGGCCTACGGCAACGCCGAGCGACGCATGCAGTTCTGGCACGAGCTCGTGCCCGCGCCGGGCGAGTCCCGCTCCGATCTCTGGCAGGTGATGGAGTTCTCCAAACGCTTCACGGTCGAGGAGGTCTGGCCCGAGGACCTGATCGCCAAGGCGCCGGCGCTACGCGGAAAGTCGCTCTTCGACGTGCTCTTCCGCAACGCTCAGATCGACGCCTTTCCCCTCGAGGAGACGAGTCCGGACTACGCCAACCACGAGTCCGAGCACTTCGGGTTCTACGTGCAGAAGGGACTCTTCGAGGAGTACGCTGCCTTCGGGCGCGGTAACGGCCACGATCTGGCGCCCTTCGAGCGCTACCACGAGGGGAGGGGACTGCGCTGGCCGGTGGTCGACGGCCGGGAGACCCTGTGGCGCTACCGCGAGGGCCACGATCCCTACGTGAGCCCGGGGACCGGCGTGCACTTCTACGGTAACGCGGACGGCAGGGCACGGGTCTTCGCGCTGCCCTGGGAGCCGGCCGCGGAGAGCCCCGACGACGAGTACCCCTTCTGGCTCACCACGGGCCGGGTGCTCGAGCACTGGCACTCCGGGTCGATGACCGAGAGGGTGCCGGAGCTCTACCGCGCCTTTCCGGACGCGGTGTGCTTCATGCACCCGGACGACGCGACGGAGCTCGCTCTGCGACGCGGCGCCGAAGTCCGCGTCATCTCCCGCCGGGGCGAGATCCGCACCCGGGTGGAGACGCGGGGGCGCAACCGGCCCCCGCGCGGCCTGGTCTTCGTGCCCTGGTTCGATGCGAGCCAGCTCATCAACAAGGTGACGCTGGACGCGACCGATCCGATCTCCAGGCAGACGGACTTCAAGAAGTGCGCGGTGCGCCTGGAGAGGGCGTGACGGGGAGGGGAGAGATGAACGCAGTCCGCCTGCTGGCCCTGGTCGCGGCCGCCCTGCTCGGCACGGTCCGGGCCGCCGAGCCGATCGCGACCCTGCGCGGGGACGCACCGGCGAGCGCGGCGCCGGAAGCGCCGAGGATGACCGGGTTCGACGACAGTGACCGGCGCCGGGTCCGGAGCTATCCCGAACAGCCCCCGATCATTCCCCACGACGTGGAGGGCTACCGGATCGATCTGCGCTCGAACAAGTGCCTCTCCTGCCACGCCCGCACGCGCACCGCGGAGAGCGGCGCACCGATGGTCTCGATCACACACTTCATGGACCGGGACAACCAGTTCCGCGCCGCGGTCACGCCCCAGCGCTACTTCTGCAACCAGTGCCACGTCGCTCAGCGGGACGTGAGCCTGCTCGTCGAGAACGATTTCGTCGACATCGACACCCTGTTGCGCGAGGGCGCGGGTACGGCATCGGAGTGACGCGATGCGCAAGGTGATCGCGGCGTACTGGCGAACCATCCGGCGTCCCAGCACGCGCTTCAGTCTGGGCTTCCTGTCCCTCGGAGGCTTCGTCGCCGGAATCATCTTCTGGGGCGGGTTCAACACGGCGCTCGAGGCCACCAACACCGAGCGTTTCTGCATTGCCTGCCACGAGATGCGCGACAACGTCTTCACGGAGCTTCAGGCGACGGTGCACTACACGAACGCCTCGGGGGTGCGCGCGACCTGCCCGGACTGCCATGTCCCCCACGAGTGGACGCACAAGGTCGCCCGCAAGGTGCAGGCGACCAAGGAGCTCTGGGGTACGGTCTTCGGAACGATAGACACGCGCGAGAAGTTCGAGGCTCACCGTCTGACCCTGGCCGCCCGGGAGTGGACGCGCCTCGCTGCGAACAACTCGCTCGAATGCCGGAACTGCCACTCCGCCGAGTCGATGGACCTGAGTGCGCAGAGCGCGCGCGCGGCGGAAGCGCACGAGACCTTCCTCGTCCGCGGGGAGAAGACCTGCATCGACTGCCACAAGGGAGTCGCCCACCGCCTGCCCGACATGTCCGGCGTCTCCGGCTGGCAGTAGCTTCGCGCCGGGCGGTGGCGTCGCCTCGACCGGGCAGGGCGTGGGGTCGCGAAACTGGTAGCTTCCCGCCGGGCGGCGGCGTCGCTCTGCCGCTCGCGTCCGGAGGGGCGTCGCTCTGGCCGCAGCGACGCAGGGGGCAGTGGTGTCGAGCAGCCCGCGGTTGTGCAGGTACTGCATGGTGTCGCTCGGGCCGCACGACGCAGGGAGGCAGCGCCCCGAGCGCACTCGGGCCTGCGCGTCCCGGCGCCCGAAAGCCGAGCTTCGCAAGTCATCAGGGTTCCGGATGCAATCAATGGATTCCCGCCCCGCTTTCGCCGGGGGCAGGCTTTGCGCGGGTGCCTGTGGATTCCCGCTTGCGCGGGAATGACGTCAGAAACACCCCCACCGTTACTCCCGCGAACCTCCGCCGTCATTCCCGCGTAAGCGGGAATCCACAGGCAGTTGCGCCCGCCGCACCGGTCGCACCGCCTGCTGTCATTCCCGCGAAGCTTGTCCCCGACCCCGATCGGGGAGCGGGAATCCACAGGGCCTCCCGATTACGCCTCATCCTCGGTCCGGCTGCGGGCCCGACGAGGGACCGAGTGCGGAAGCCCGCCGGCGAGCACCAGACGACCCGCCCGCCCCGGTGCCGAGTGCCCGGGTGTGGTCGCCCGCCCCGGGAACCTCCAACCTGGATTCAGCGACGAGTCTTCCCGCCGGCCCCTCCGCGGCGCTTCCCCTCCGACTTCCGTCTCTCTCCCGGGGCGGCCGGCGCGCCGTAGCGGGAGAACCCTTCGAGCGCGTCGGCGATCGCGGCGGCGTCGAGCAGGACGGGTCCGCCGATGAGCAGGCTCAGACAGTACTGCCGGGCGATGGTCTCCAGCTCGATCGCCCGCCACATCGCCCGGGCGAGCGATTCCCCGATCGCGATCATGCCGTGGTTCGCGAGCAGGCAGGCGCTGCGCTCCGTCATCGCTTCCATGACGAGGCGGGAGAGCGCCTCCGTGCCGAAGGTCGCGTAGCCGGAACAGCGGACGTTGTCCCCGCCGAACGCCGCGATCATGTAGTGGCAGGCCGGGATCTCCTTCCGGGCGATCGCGAGCGCGGTGCACCAGGTCGGGTGGGCATGGACGACCGCCCTCGCGTCGTCGCGGCCCCGCAGGAGCGCGTGGTGGAAGCGCCACTCGGTCGAAGGCGCGAGCGGGCCCTCCCAGGCGCCGTGCGGATCGTCGAGCGCCACCGAGGCGACCATCTCCGGCCCGAGCTCCTCGTAGGGCACTGCCGACGGCGTTATCAGCATCCGGTCTCCCAGGCGCGCGGAGACGTTGCCCGAGGTGCCCTGGTTGATGCCGGCCGCGTTCATCTCCCGGCCGCGGGCGACTATCTCCTCGCGCAGGGCTTTCTCCGTCTTCCTCACGGGCTCGCCGTCCCTCGCCGCTTCGCGCCTCTCCCGTCCCGGCGCGCGCGGTCGCGGACCTTCGCCGCCGCCTCCTCCGACATCCTAATCTCCCGTCCCGGCGCGCGCGTGGTCGCGTACAGGCCGCGACCGGGATCGCCCGGGTCGACCTCCCGTCCCGGCGCGCGCGGTCGCACGCGGTCGAATCCTGCATCTGTTGGGTCGATGTGCTCCAGCGCATCAGCATGCATCCGGCCAAAGAGACCATCGAGCTCACCTCGCGCAGATGGAAGGCGCGGTTCGCCGATGCCCCCTTGCGTTCGGACCTCGGCACCCGACACCACGACCTGCCTCCACTCCGAGCCCGACTACCCGACCACGGCCCGGACTGTCCGCTTACCGTGGTCGAAGGCCGTCGGGGGCGACGGGCTCAGACCCCGCGGGTAATGCCGCCGTCGACGCGAAGGTTCTGTCCGGTGATGTAGCCCGCGCCGTCGCCGAGGAGAAAGGCCGTCGTCTTCGCGATCTCCGTCACCGTGCCGATGCGCCGCATGGGGACCTTCGCCGCCTTGTCCTCGCCGTGCGGCAGGCTGTCGATATAGCCGGGGAGGATGTTGTTCATGCGGATGTTGTCGGCGGCGTAACGCTCGGCATAGAGCTTCGTGAAGCTCCCGAGCCCGGCGCGCAGCGTGCTCGAGAGGGGGAAGTCGAGCGAGGGCTCGAAGGCGCAGAAGGTGGAGATGTTGACGATTGCGCCGCCTCCCCCTTCGCGCATCACCGGAGTGACCAGCCTCGCCATCCGGACCACGTTGAGCAGCACCATGTCGAGCGACGCGTACCAGGCGTCGTCGTCGTGCTCGAGCAGGTCTCCCTTGGGGACGCCCCCGGTGTTGTTGACCACCGCGTCGATGCGCCCGTAGCGCGCCAGGGTCTCGTTCACCAAGCGTTCGAGGTCGGCCGGCTCGGTGACCGAGCCGGTCAAACCGAGCGCTCCGAGCCGCTGGGCGAGCGCCTCCGCCCTTCCCGAGGGGGAGAGCAGGGCGAGGGTATGGCCTTCCGAGGCGAGCTCCCGGGCGATGGCCGCGCCCATGCCCCGGCCGGCGGCGGTCACGATGGCGACTTTTCGGGCGGACATCGACCTTCCTTCTCCTGGAGTGGGGGGCGGCGACTATAGCAGTTCGCCCGCGGCACACCGACTGCGGGTGCCGGTGTCAATGGCAACTGAAAACTGCTCACTTCGGCAGGCGGTCATCGCGCCAGGGTCGGCTGGGGGCGTGAGGCTCGGCGCGGCCGGTCGGGCACCCACCCGAACGCGGAGGCGGGTCCACGCGGCGTGAAGACGCTCAGGGCTTCATTCCCGAGAAAATGGCGTGGCCGGCGCGGAGCCAGTGGACGTCGATCGCGCTCAGGCCGGCTTGCGCCATCCAGCGCATCTGATCGAAGAGCGTCGAGGGTGTGTCGAGCGGGTCGGCGTCGGGGTCCGCGTAGTAGTTCCACCCGTCGTCGCGGAAGAAGTCGAGCATCTCCTCGTTGCCGTCGAGCGCGAGGGAGCGCTCGCGCACGCCCTCGTCCCAGTGCCGCTTCCAGAGCGCGAGGCCGACCTCGCGCTGGGCCTCGACCAGATCGCAGATCACGACCACGCCCCCCGGCGCCAGCGCCGCGCTGAGGTCCTTGAACAGCCGTGCCTTGGCCGGGCCGTCGAGGTGATGGACGGCCAGGGACGAGACGAAGGCGTGGACCGGCCGCTCGAAGACGCGCCACCCGGTATCGGCGATGTCGATGATGGCCGTCCGGTGCGCCACGCCGGCCGCCTCGAGCCTGGCCTTCGCGGCGGCGAGCATGGTCGGCGAAGCGTCGAGCGCATGGATCTCAGCCCCGGGAGAACGCCGGGCGAGCGCGTCGCAGAGCAGCCCCTCACCGCAGCAGATCTCGACGATGAGGGCGCCGTCGGGCGCGGGCGGGACGACGCTGCAGATCGTGTCGATCTGGGTCTCGCGCTCCGGCACGAAGTAGGCGCCGTAGTCGATGAAGTGCCGGGAGTCGTCCTCGGTCCAGCCGCTATCGTCGGGGACTTCGGTCATGGCTCTCTCCTCGGGACGAAGCGATGGACCCACTCCGTAGCGCAATCCGCCCTTCGCCGGCATCGCAGCCGGGGACACCGGCCGCCGGTCCCGCTGGCGACCCTCATGCCCGGCGGGCCGCCCGGTTCCGCTCTGCCGGCCGACCTGGCGGAGAAAGCGGCGATGTACCAACCCTCGGAGCGGACCACTCGGTGGGGGCCGGTCACGGGTCGCGGCCCCGTCGCGTCGTCGAGCGGGGACTACTCCGGCCGCATGACTTGGCTCCGGTGACCGAGCCTGCCCTCCGCGACCATCGTGCCGAGGGCGTCCAGGATCACCCGGCAGGCGAGCTGCGAGGTATTGTCGTTCACGTCGTAGGGCGGTGAGACTTCCACCACCTCCATCCCGCACAGGCCCTCGCGCGCGACCAGGCGCACGAGCTCGAGCGCCTCGCGCGGGTTGAGCCCGCCCGGCTCCGGTGTGCCGGTGCCGGGGGCGAAGCCCGGATCGATGGAGTCGATGTCGTAGGACAGGAACACCGCCCTGGCGTCCTTCCAGGCGAGCTCGAGCGCGCGCTCCGCCGCGCCCTTGATGCCGAGCTCTTCGATATCCGTCATCGTGAGCACGCTGGACCCCCGCTCGCGCGCCACCTCCGATCCCCGGCGCGAGCCGTACCACCCGCCGATCCCCATCTGCACGAGGTTCTTCGGCGGGCAGTTGGGCAGTCCCACGTCGTGCATGTGGCTGTGGTCGCGGTGCGAGGTCGCCCGGTCCACGCTCTCGTGACCGTGGGTGGTCCAGTACCAGGGCGTGGTGTGCATGCGCTCGTCCATGTCCATGTCCTGCATGTCGATGTGGCGATCGACATGGATGATGCCGACGTTGCCGTCGATGTGCGGTGCTATCCCGCGCACGTTGGGGTAGCCCAGACTGTGGTCGCCGCCGCACAGGACGGGAAAGGCCCCGGAGGTGAACACGTGCGACACCGCCCTGGTGACCTGATCGAAGGTCTTCTCGATGTTGCCGGGAATGACGAAGACGTCCCCGGCGTCGCACAGATCGAGCTCTTCGAAGAGGTCCACCGCGCCGTCCACGGAGTAGCCGTCGTACACCGCGGAGATGCGGCGCACCCCCTGCGGACCGAAGCGCGTGCCGGGACGGTAGGTGGTGCCGGTATCGAAGGGGATCCCGACGAAGGCGGCCTCGTACTCGCCCACCCGGCGCACATCCTCGCAGTACGGCGCCTTCAGGAAGGTGTTGATGCCGGCGAAGGCGGGCTGGTGGCCGCGGCTGAACAACGAGATGCTTCGATCGTTGATGGAGTCCGCAGCCTCGAGCCCGAGCTCGAGGCTGCGTTCGATCTCCTCCTGTTGCCTGGTCTTCGAGATACGGGCGAGCCGCTTCAGGTTGCGGCTCCCGCGAAGCTCGCCGGTCTTCGGATCTGGCATCGCTCTAGCTCCGCATGGTGAGGGGTTCGTGCACGTGCGTCTCGCCGGCTCGACCCGACCTACTCCGGCCCGAGACGACCGATCCACTGGTTCGAGCCGTAGCGCTCGCCGTAGCCCGCCGTCGCCAGGGACTCCAGCACGCCGAGGTCGAAGGCGACGCTCGCCGGCGCCTTCCGGTCCATCACTCCCGCCTCGATGTACACGTCCCCGAAGAGCTCCCAGGTCGCCGGAACGTAGCCGCTCGCGCAGTCCGGGGCCCCCCCGAAGAGCTCCTTCCCCCAGCCGCTCGGCGGGGAGTCGGGCGGACGGGCGCCCTCGGGCAGGCTCGCGCACACCGGCTCGCCATCGCCGATGCCGAAGGCGCCCAGGTTCTGGTCCAGCGTCAGCATGACGGCTCCGTGCTGGGTGAGCTTGACGTCCGGAATCGGCCAGTCGAGTCCCTTCGCGATGATGGCGTTGCCCTCTTCCGGGTTCTCCTTCCACCAGTCGACCGCCTCGAACCAGGCGCGGAGCAGCTCCTCGGCGACCTCGGGCTTCTCCTCGAGCCAGTCTTCGTTGCAGGCGATGGACTCCGAGATCAGGCCGCGCTCCCAGGTGCGATCGCCGAGGCTGGTCTTGAGCACCTTCGACCCTTCCCGCTGCAAGGACTGCCGGGAGAACGGGATGTAGTTGACGTCCACGTCGAGCAGGCCGCTCACGAAGGCGGCGGCGCTGTCCTGCGGGAGCATGATCTTGTGCTCCAGTGCGTCGAGGGGGATCCCGGCCCGCTTCAGGGTGAGCAGCATCCACATGTGATTCAGGAATCCGTAGTCGGCCCCGTAGCTCTTGCCGGGAAGGTCCTGCACCGAGTCGATGTCCTTCGAGACGACCATCTCGTCCAGGCCGTAGGACATCGCGGGAATCGCGATCACCCTGATCGGCACGTCGGCCGCTCGCGCGACCACGATGGAGTCGAGCGTGTTCAGCATGCACTCCATGGCCCCGCTCGTGACCGCCGCGTTCTTGGCCGTGATGTCCTCGATGATCTGCACGTCGAGCTCGATGTCCCGGGCGAGCCCTTTCTCCTGGACGATGTACCAGGGCGCGTAGGGCGAGAACGAGATGATGGCGATACTCACCTTCTCCTGCGCCGCCGCCGGCAGCGCGAGCACGATCGTCCCCACTGCGAGCGCGAACGCACGCCGCAGCCCGTCCAGTCGATACCGCGAAGTAGTGATCTTCATCTCCTGCTCCTTGCTCCAAGTGGTTCTCGGGAATGGAACTCAGACTGTCTTGCGGATCTCTTCGCGCATCATCGCGAACAGTTGGCGCTCGAGATCCACGTAGCCGGGAAGAACGAGCATCTCTTCCTTCAACGCGAAGCGGCGGCCTTCCTTGAAGCCCACGGCGATGTCGGCCTTGATGCGGCCCGGACTCCGCGTGAAGAAGATGATCCGATCGGCGAGATAGATCGCCTCCTGAATGTCGTGGGTCACAGTGATGACCGTCTTTCTCTCCCGTTCGATGACCTCGATCATCATCTCCTGCATCTCCCAGCGGACCTGGGCGTCGAGGGCGCCGAAGGGCTCGTCCATCAGCAGTACGCGCGGATTCTGGGCGAGGGTTCGCGCGATGGCAACGCGTTGCTTCATGCCCCCGGACAGGCTGGCCGGATAGGCATCGGCGAACTCCTCCAGGTGGACGAGACGCAGGAGCTCCTCCGCCCTGGTACGTCGCTCCGCCGCCGGCATCCCCATGATCTTCATGCCGTACTCGATGTTCTTCCGCGCGCTGAGCCACGGAAACGACGTGTACGCCTGG
>CAYFYD010000092.1:0-11605 GCA_964347195.1 uncultured Ectothiorhodospiraceae bacterium | reverse complement strand
GGAGAAGACGGCTTGCGGCTCAGGGTGAAGTCAGGCGCCAAAATGAGAGTTGCTGGTCTCGAACCCCGAACGTTGATTTTTCATGAGAGCCGGAGTCTGAACGCCCGCATGTCCGTGCGCACGCCCTTCTTCCTCGGGTCCGCCGACCGCAAGGTGGTGGGACTGGTCGGCATGGGGCATTTCACGAGCCACTTCTACTTTCTCGTGCTCCCGCCCCTCTTCCCCGTGCTCGCGGAGGCGTTCGCCGTGAGCTACACGCAACTCGGCTTCGCCCTGTCGGTGATGGCGGTAACGAGCGCGGTGGTGCAGACCCCGGTCGGCTTTCTCGTCGATCGCCACGGGGCGCGCCCTTTCCTCGTGGCGGGACTGGTGCTCTGCGGCCTTTGCATCGTCGGAGTCGGCGTCTTCGCCACGTATGAGGCGTTGCTCGTCCTCATGGTGCTCTTCGGGCTCGGCGACTCGGTCATCCACCCTTCCGACTACGCGATCCTCAACAAGACGGTCGATCCCGGACGCATGGGGCGGGCCTTCTCGGTACACACCTTCGCCGGCCACCTCGGTTTCGCGGTGGCCCCGGTGACCGTCATCGCGCTCGCCGAGTGGCTCGGGTGGCGCGGAGCGCTGCTCGCCTGCGGGGCCGGCGGCGTGGCGCTCGGCGTCGTGATGTACTTCTACCGGCATCTCCTGGGCGGGGGCGGGGAGAGCGCCGCCGGAGATCCGGGAAGATCGGTGTCGGGCGGCATTGCGCTCCTGTTGAGCGCGCCGATGCTGGTCGGCTTCGTCTTCTATGCCGCGATCGCGGTCACCGGCGCGGGCATGACCGGATTCGGGATCACGGCGCTGCACCTGCATTTCGAACTGCCGCTGGCCGAAGCGGGGGCGGCGGTCAGTGCCTATCTCTTCGCCGCTCCGGTCGGGGTGATGCTGTCGGGATGGATGAGTGACCGGACTTCCCGCCACCACTCCTTCGTCGTGGTGTGCTTCGGAGTCCTCGCCGCGGCCGCGCTCGCCATTGCGATCGCGACCCCGAGGCTGGCGATCGTCGTCGGACTCTTCGCCATTGCCGGCTTCTTCGTCGGGGCGGTGAACCCCGCGCGGGACATGCTGATCCGCTCCATGGTGAGGGTGGCCGAGACCGGCAAGGCGTTCGGATTCGTCACCATCGGGCTCAGCGCGGGGGGCGTGGCGGCGCCCCTGCTCTACGGCTGGATCCTCGATCACTCCGAGCCGATCGCCATCTTCTGGGCGATCGGAGCGATGGCGCTGGTCACGATCGCGGTGGTGACCGCCACCGCCCGGGTCCAGTCCCGAGTGCTCGCGGCCCGGGTCGCAGGATAGGCCGCACCGCCCGCCGAACGGTCTTCGCAGCGCCCTCGCGGTGGCGGACCCTTCTTCGCACTCGACTTTCGAGGTTCGACATGCCGGAGTCGGACGATGGATTCCCGCGCCCCCTCCCGTCGTTCCCTTGGTCAGCAGGAATCCATTTCGGCCAACGAACCCCGCGACTCGAGTTCGCCGTACTTGCGCCGCCGGGCCGGGCCGGTGGAGCATTGGCCGGTCGAGGTGAGAGCGGGCGAGGGGTGCCTCGCCGCGAGGGCGACCCATGGGGGACGGACTGATGTCGGAAGCGGCTGCGATCGGAACGAGACCGATGCTCATCGGCGGCGAATGGGTGGAGAGCGCGAACGGGGAGAGCATCGAGGTCGAGAATCCCGGGCGCCGCACGGTCATCGGCCGGGTGCCCCGCGGCGGCGAGGAGGATGTCGAGCGCGCGGTCGCCGCCGCCGCATCCGCCTTCGGAGAGTGGCGCCGCATGGCGGCCCGCGAGCGGGGCCGGATCCTGCTCGACATCGCGGCCGCGATCGAGGAGCGGGCCGACGAGCTCGGGCGCCTCATCGCGATGGAGACCGGCAACGCATTGCGCACTCAGGCGAGACCCGAGGCGGGTCTCGCCGCCGACATCTTCCGCTACTTCGGCGGCCTCGCGAGCGAGATAAAGGGAGAATGCCTCCCGCTCGGAGAGCATCTCCTGAGCTACTCCCGGCGCGAGCCGCTCGGGGTGGTGGGGGCCATCATTCCGTGGAACGCACCGGTAGGTCTCGGCGCGATGAAGATCGCCCCGGCGCTCTGCACCGGCAACACGCTGGTCCTGAAGGCGGCCGAGGACGCGCCGCTCGGCGTGCTCATGATCGCGGAGCTCTGCCAGCGCTTCCTCCCGCCCTCGGTGCTCAACGTGCTCACCGGCTACGGGGAGGAGGCGGGGGCCGCGCTCAGCCGGCATCCCGCGGTGCGCAAGCTCTCCTTCACCGGCTCGACCGAGGTGGGCCGGCTCATCATGCGGACCGCTTCCGAGCGCCTGGTGCCGGTGTCACTCGAGCTCGGCGGCAAGAGCCCCTCCATCGTTTACCCCGACGTGGGCACCGAGGACTGGGTGGTGGACGGCATCGGCATGGCGATGCGCTTCACGCGCCAGAGCCAGTCCTGCACCGCCGGCTCCCGTCTCTTCCTCCACGAGGACATCTTCGATCCCTTCCTCGAACGCCTGGTCGAAAGGACCAGGACGATCAGGATCGGCGACCCGCTCGACGAGGCGACGGACATGGGCGCGATCATCAACCGGACCCAGTTCGACAAGGTGTGCGGCTACGTGGAGGAAGGGCTCGGGCGCTCCGACGCCCGGCTGATCATGGGCGGCCTGCCGCCCGCGAGCGGACCGCTCGGCGAAGGCTACTACGCGCTCCCCACCGTTTTCGCGGACGCTTCCAACGACTGGCGCATGTCGCGCGAGGAGATCTTCGGTCCGGTGCTGGTGGCGATCCGCTGGAACGACGAGGCGGAGGTGATCCGGATGGCCAACGATACCCACTACGGCCTCGCCGCCTTCGTGTGGTCGCGCGACGTGACGCGGGCGCTGCGCGCCGCGCACGCGGTCGAGGCGGGCTGGGTGCAGGTCAATCAGGGCATCGGTCAGATCCTCGGGCAGTCCTACGGAGGCGTGAAGCAGAGCGGTATCGGCCGCGAGTGCTCGCTCGAAGGCATGCTCGAAAGCTTCACCGCCCGCAAGAGCGTCACCGTCAACCTCGGGATTCCGGACGCCCCCGCGACCTGAGCCGCCCGCGCTCAGTCCCCGGTCTCGAAGGGGCTCGGGTCGAGGAAGCGGTCCAGCACGTTGCGGGTGATGCGGGAGACGTTGTTGTCGTAGCCCCGGTGATAGAGGGCGGAGCACCACCCGATGGAGCCGGTGGAGAACACCGCCCCGTCGTTCGGTGTCTCGAAGAACACGATGTCCGCGCGCACCGCAGGGTCGTCCTGGCCGCCGATCGGGAGGTAGAGGTGGCCGAGGTCCTCGTTGACGTGGATGTAGGAGTCGGTGTGCTTCTCCGAGGAGGCGAGATTGAGCGCGTGGGGCGGCGTGCCGTAGCGGCGGTTGACGGAGTCGAGCTCGATTCCGGCCGCGCCCCCGCCGATCAACCCGAAGTCTCCGATGATCTCGTCCGCTCCCACCCCCTCGAAGACGAACGCGGCGCGCGGGTCGAAGCTGTCGGGATTGCGCCGGTAGTGAGATGAGAAGTCGAAGCCCTGGGCGATGAAGCCGTTGCCGACGAGGGACTGGGGCGCGTGTCCGCAACGCCACCACATGCCGCCGTACTCTCCGTTGAAGGCCATGTAGTACTCCCCGGGCTCGGCGATCCACGAGCGTGAGCCGTCCTCCGCCCGGCGCATCTCCATCGCCCCCGGCTTGTCGTCCCGGAACGCCACCCTCCAGTAGAAGCCGTTGCCGCCGAGGTACATCAGGCGGCCTCCCTCCTGGATATAGGCGTAGAGCCCGTTCCACATGGGGGTGGAGTAGTACTCGGGATGGGTGCAGGTCATGACGCAGCGGTAGCGGCGCAGGCAGTCCACTCCCTCAGCGTGCAGGTCCTCGTCGGTCAGCACGTCGTAGGCGATCGCGTTGCTCTCCAGCCAGTCGACCAGGTGCAGGTCGGCGGAGAACTGCCAGAGCGAGCCGTGCTTGGGGCGGAAATTGAGGATTGGGCGAAGCCGCGACGAGTAGCACACCCCGGTACCGTCCGCGTGCAGGTCGTACATCGAGTTGCCGAGCTCCGGGTGCAGGTTCAGGTAACGGTCCTCGGGGAGTACCTCGTAGAGGCGGTTGTAGTCGAGCTCTCCTTCCGGGTTCTCGAGACCGGAACGCCAGTTGGCGTAGGCGAGGTAGCTCGCGGTGGGCGCGAGGAGCAGGAGTGGGGCGCGGGCACGGCCCCGGGGCGGGCGGACGAAGAAGGGGATGTGCTCCTCCTGCTCGCCGCTCGCGAGCTTCGCCGCGTAGACCCCGCTGGGGGTGCCCTCCGGCACTTCGAGCTCGAAGTCGGCTTCCCACTCGCAGTCGTACAGGGCGTCTTCCAGGAAGTGGACGGCCGCGTACTGCTCGGGCGCGTGGCGGTAGTTCATCTCCTCTCCGGTCCAGCTCGAGCCGCGCACCGCCCGGATCGGCAGGTTGACGAGCTCGCCGTGGAGGCGGTTCGGGGAGATGTCGACGATGGTGTCGGTGTGGATCTCCCGGGAGAAGTCCAGGGCCGCGCATATCGCGGGACGAAGCGCCGCGGGTAGGGGGCCGTGGCGCAGGGTCTCGAATTCCACTTCGGAGAGACGGCGCGATGCCACGAGCGGGCGCTCGATGCGACCGTTGAAGATGCGCTCCGGCACCGGCCGTCCCCGCCGGCCGCGCTCCCGGGAGTGGGCGGCGATGAGGAGCGGGGCGTCGCAGGCGAGCGAGACCTCGCCCTCGAAGCGCGCCCCTGCCGTGCCGCTGGACGTGTCGCGGGCACGGGATTCGAGGAGGCGCTGACTGACCCGAGCTTCGCCGCTGCCGGCGTCGTAGGTGGCCTGGACGAGATACCACTCCCTCGCGACGAGGGGACGGCCGACCGGCAACTCCCGGACTCCTCCAGTGCCGTCCCCGAGCGCGAACACCATTCCCTCCCGCGGGTCGCACCACAGGGCGAATCCCGTACCCCGAGCGGGGTCCGACTTCGAGAGCACGCAGGCGCGGCGGGCGCCGGGCAGGGTCGGATAGACCGTCACCTGCAGCGAGAGGCTCTCGAGGCTTTCGAAGCGGGGGTGGTGCGGGACGATGCCGAAGGCCCCCGCGTGAATCGCCTGGTGCCGGCCCCGGTGCTCGCCGCTCACCGGGCTCGGCACCGTCTCGTCGCGGTATCCGGGCCCATCGGGCTGGGTATCACCCGAAAGCAGCCGCACGATGTCCGCGCGGTAGCTCGACACCCCGGGCTCGCAGCTCACCATGAAGCGGATGCGCTCCCCCGGGGCGACGCTCATCCGGTCGGCGTATCCGATGACTTTCTTCTCCATCATGCGGCCTCCTCGGCTTCAGTCGATGTCGAGCGTCCGGCCGGTGATTGCCCGCCAGCGCAGCTTGAACACCGCCCACTCGGCCTCGGCGCGCGATGTGAACACTTGATCTTCGAGCAGCTCGAGGTCTTCGCCCCGGCGACCCGAGAGCCGGCCGAGCACCCACTCGCGGTGCGGGACGCGGGTGACGAGCACGTGACGTCCCTTCACCTCGCACCATCGCATCCGGGTCACGACCCGCTGGAGCTCAGGCCCGTGCGGCCCGAAGGGGTTGGCCTCGAACTCCCGCGCGAGGTCGATGCGGTCGGGATCGACGGGATAGTGTGAAGGCATTGCGATTCTCCCCGTGCTGGCCGGCGGCCATCAGATATCAGTTGCGCTCGGGTCGCGACCCGCGCTCGCACCCTCTGCCGCGCCGCCGCCGGAGAGAGCGGGCGTGGAGGGGGGCGAGTCCCCACCCCCGACGTTGGAAAGAGTTTCCAATAATCATTATAGGGTTTCCGATTCTTACAATGTTGTTGCGTTCTCGTAAAATTCCGTGCCGCTTTCCCCGTCCGGCCCCGCCGGAAGAGGTCGGACGAAGGTTCGACCCTCAGTCCCTTACGAAGGAGGTACTTCAAGATGAATCCACGCCCGCACCGAGTAGCCCTGTGGTGTTGTCTGGGCCTGATCGTCGGGTCCGGCCTGCCCGTGGCGCCGTCCGGCGAAAGTCGAAATGGCGTTCTGTCCCTCGCGAGCGCATCACTCGGGATCTTCCATCGAGAGGCCGTGGCCCAGGAATCGAGCGAGTTCACGCCCAGTCACGTGTACCAGGCCACGTCGGACCTGATTGCGGAGATAGAGCTGCTGAGAGACGCGATTGGCGTTACCGTGTACCCCGTCGAGGCCGAGCTCCAGGAAGATCGCGCGCCGGTGCACGTGTACGCCAAATCCCTGGAGTTGTTGGAAAAAATCTCGGCCTCGCAAAGGAGGCTCGGCATGGCGCCAGCCAGGATCGGACAGATTCCCGTCAAGGAGATCAAGTCGAAGGACGTCTACGCCAGCGTACAGAACTGCATCCTGGAGCTGCGGAGAATGAAGCAGCAGCTCGTAATCGAGGACCAGATCGAACCCACTCCCTTCGAAGGCGGAAAGACTCCCTCGGCCGTCTATCAGCATCTGGGAGACGCATCGTTCCTTCTGGACGGGCTCGTCGGGCATCCCATCGATCCCAACGACGTGCACACCCACATCATGTACCTTCATGATGAAATGGAGCTCATCGCGGCCAAGCTCAAGGTGGCACTCGCCCTCGAGGCGCCGGTGGTCGAAGGGAGGAAGAGGATGAAGGAGGTCGCCCAGCAGGTGTTGCGGGCCACCTTCAAGGTCATCAACCTGCAGACCAGACTGGGGATGGACGCTTCGGGCGTTCCTCAGATCACGCTCGTGCGGGTATCTCCGGCCGAGGTCTACGAGGCTACCAACATCCTGTTGGCGGAGATGGTCAGGATCAAGGCGCATCTCGGAATCGACCTGCCGCGCGTCGACCACGCGCCCTCGCGCAACAAGAAGCCGAGGGACGTGTTCGTGCAGGTTCTGCGGCTCATCAAGAACCTGGACGTGCTGGCCAGAGCGGCCGACACATACACGAGCTAGACACGCTTTCGCATCCTTCGCGGGAGAGGGTGTACGCGACGGAAGCGCCGCCCGTTCGAGGCCCCGGCCTGCGGCTTTCAGCTCTGACGCGATGGCGAATGAGACCGGAAGGTCGCGGCGGGGAGCCGAAGAGCGTGCCACCCCGATCGCCGCGACGTCCGGGCGCACGTCCCGTGCGTTTCGCCACACTACAACGCGCGCCCTGCCTCCGTGCGAAGAACGGATTGAACCGGCGCCGACTGGCCATGACGCGCGAACCCCTGCGAGGGCATCGGCAGATGCTCCTCGTCCGCGGAACAAAGCTCTCATCCCGCCTGCGCCATCCCCTGTGTGCAATCTGCCTGACCTGCCTTGCCGCGCTGTTCCTCGCTGTCGCCCATGTCGCGCGAGCCGAGCGTGGCATCGAGGAATTCGAGTCGGAGGCTGGCACCCGGGGCGCGGCGGTCTCGTTGTCCGACGCATCGCCGCGCGCGGCGCAGGTACCTGCTCCGACCGGAGCCGCGCGCGGTGGCGACGATCCCGGGTACTCCTCCCCTCCTGCCGGCGAAACCTACCCACCTCCCTCGCCCACGCCGGGAATGACGCCTGCACTTCGTGTTCTCGATCTGCCGGGTCCGAGCGAGCCCATCACCCCGATTCCCGACGAGCTGGGGACCAACGCGGAGAAGGTAGCGCTCGGGCGAGCGCTGTTTCATGACCCGAGGCTGTCCAGTGACGACAGTGTGGCCTGCGTCAGTTGCCACGATCTCGGTTCCGGCGGCGACGACGGACGCAGGGTGTCCGTCGGAGTCGAGGGGAGGATCGGCCCCATCAATGCGCCCACTGTGTTCAACGCCGGTCTCAATTTCAAGCAGTTCTGGGACGGCAGGGCCGAAACGCTCGAAGATCAGATCGATGGCCCCGTGCAGTCCCCGGTGGAGCTCGGCAGCCTTTGGCCGGAGGTCATTGCCAAGCTGCAGTCTCACGAGAGTTACCCCGGGCGCTTCGACGCCTTGTATCCGGATGGCATCAACCGCAACAACGTCAAGAACGCGCTTGCCGAATTCATGAGGTCGCTCACTACTCCCAACAGCCGCTTCGATCAGTGGCTGAAAGGAGATCCGGACGCGCTCGACTCCCAGGAGAAGCGCGGCTATGCCCTGTTCAAGCACTATGGCTGTATCTCCTGTCACCAGGGTGCGAGTGTCGGCGGCAACATGTTCCAGGTCTTCGGGGTTCTCAACGAATACTTCAAGAAGCGAGGAAACGTCACGGATGCCGACTTCGGACGCTACAACGTCACCGGAAATCCGCTCGACCGCCATGCCTTCAAGGTCCCGAGCCTGCGCATGGCCGCCTTGACCGCCCCGTATCTTCACGACGGAAGCGCCGTTACGCTCCGCGACGCCGTCGACGCCATGTTCGAGTACCAGCTCGGACGCGACGCACCCGATGAGGACAAGGACGCCATCGTCTCCTTCATCGAAACGCTGGCCGGCGACAACAAGGAGTTGTTCCATTGAACCTCGCCATCCCCACTCGCTGCCGCGTCGTCCCCGCAATGCGGGGGAGGCTGCGCGGTACCGTGGACGAGAGCTGCCGGTGGCGACCCCTGGAAACGGAATACACCGGCGAAGGTCCGCAGCTTGCACACCAGCGCGTTTTTCGTCGGGAGTCGAGTCGAGGGCGTCACCCCCGGCAAAGCGCTGCCCCGGTTTCGAGAGTGCCGTGACGATGTGGATGTGCCGCGTGGCGATTCTTCTGAGTCTGGCGTTGGCCGTCGACGCGGCTGGCCAGACGGAGACCTCGTCGGGCGAGACGCCGGAGACGACACAGTCCGCAGGGGAAGAGGCGACGGAGGTCGAAACGGCGCAATCGCAGGACACCGAGGCGCAGGAGGAAGAGCAGCGCACCTGGAGCGGCATCTTCTCCACCATCATCGACTTCTTCGGCCGGGAGCCTGGAGAGGCTCTTCCGCGACAAGGGCAGGAAGAACGCCCGGATGCGGACACGGATGCGGACGCGGAGTCGGAGGCCGAGCAGTCGATTGGCGGAACCCGAGAGACGGACGAGGAGACGGGGTCGCTTCGGACGGAGGGTTCGGGAGAAGAGCAGGTCCAGGATCCGGATCAGACCGGGAAACGGGAGCCCCCGCCCGACGACGAGGAGGCCTCGGATCAGCCCCGGACCCCGCCTCTCGAACGCGAGTCGGACGGTGGCGAGGTGAGCACCAGCCAGACCTACCTGGCCACGGTGGAGCTGCTGGCGGAGATTCGCCTCCTCAGAGAGGCGAGTGGGTTCGACGACGAGCCCGGCGAGCCGGTGACTCGGGAGAACGCGACGCTGCTCGACGTCTACATCAAGTCACGGGAAACGGTCGAGAAAGCGGCTCGAGTGCAAAGAAGGCTCGGCATGCTTCCCGTCGAAGTGGCGCCCGTGCCCGTCCCGGGCATTGACGTGCGGGACATTCATCGCAATGTGCATGTGGTCATCGAAGAGCTGCGCAGAGTCAAGCGGCAGCTCGTCGTAACCGGGGAGATTCCACCGGCGTCACTCGTCGAAGGAGTGACTCCCGCGCTCGTCTACAAGAACCTGGAGCATGCCTCCTCGTTGCTGGATGCTCTCGTCGGCCGGCCCACCATATCGAACGAAGTCTACATGCACGTCATGTACGTCAAGGACGAGCTGGCGTTGATTGCCGGCCATTTCGGGATCGCGCTCGAGGGGGAGCCCGGGCCGGTAGAAGACGAGAAAGCGCCAAGGGAGGTTGCCCAGCAGATCCTGCGGGCGGTCTACAAGACCATCAACCTGCAGTCTCGACTGGGCATGGACGCATCGACCGTTCCGAGCATGGAGCTCGAGCACGTCACACCCGCGGACGCCTTCAACGCCGCCAACGTACTCCTCTCCGAGCTGCTCCGAATCAAGGTGCATCTGGAAGTCCGGCAGTCTCCGGAAAAGCGCGAGCCATCGCGGAAGAAGGAGTCGTCTGACACCTTTGCCGAGGTGTTGCTTCTGCTCGATGGCCTCAGCACTATCACCGTGGCGGTGAACGAAGCGCGTTGAGGAGGGCTCCGCCTCATGGACATCGGCATCACGATCTTCCCGACCGACTACAGCATCGGCATCGACGACCTCGCCCGCGAGGCCGAGGCGCGAGGCTTCGAGTCGCTCTTCGTCCCCGAGCACACCCACATTCCGGCCAGCCGGCGCAGCCCTTGGCCGGGCGGGCCGGAGCTGCCGCGAGAGTACCGGCACACCCTCGATCCCTTCGTGGGCCTCGCCGCGGCCGCCGCGGTCACGAGTCGGCTGCGCCTCGGCACCGGCATCGCGCTGCTCACCGAGCGCGACCCGATCCTGACCGCCAAGGAATCCGCGCGCGTGGCCCTGCTCTCCGGCGGTCGTTTCGGGCTCGGCATCGGGGCGGGGTGGCACGCGGAGGAGCTGGCGCACCACGGCACCGTGTTCGCCGATCGCTTCAGGGTGATGATGGATCGGGCGCTGGCGATAAAGACCATCTGGACGGAGGAGGAGCCGGAGTACCACGGGGACTTCGTCGATTTCGACCCGATCTGGTCCTGGCCGAAACCGGTACAGCGGCCTCATCCGCCGATCCTCCTCGGGGGCGAGAGCCGGCACACGCTGCGGCGTGTCGTGCAGCACCTGGACGGCTGGATGCCGCGGGCTCGCGGCGGCTTCGACGCGGCTTCGGAGATGGCGCGCCTGCGGCGCTGTGCGGAGGAGGCGGAACGCGACGCGAGCACCCTGAACGTGTCGGTGTTCGGCGCGCCGGCGGATGGGGCGACCCTGGCCGGCTATCGCGAGGCGGGGGTGCAGCGCGCGATCCTGAGCCTGCCCTCGAAAGGACGCGACGAGGTGCTCCCCCTCCTCGATCGGCTGAGCGCGCTCATCGAATGACATCATTTGCGCAAGACGCGTCGCTCCCGCGAAAGCCGTCATTCCCGCGATAGCCGCCAACCCTGCGATGCGATAGCCGCCAACCCTGCGACAGCCGTCATTCCCGCGAAAGCGGGAATCCATTTCGGCCAACGAATCCCGAGATTCGAGTTTTGAAGCGCCCTGGCCGGAGCCGCGACTCAGTTGAGGCGCCGTTCCGGAACCGTGTAGAAGCCTTCCCGGTAGTCGCCGAAGAGTTCCGGCACCTGAGGATGACTCACCGGCCCGCGGTCGTCGCGGACCAGGTTCTGTTCCGATACGTAGGCGACGTAGGTGGTCGCTTCGTTCTCCGCGAGCAGGTGGTAGAAGGGCTGATCCTTGCGCGGGCGCAGGTCTTCCGGAATGGACAGCCACCACTCCTGGGAGCTCGAGAACTCGGGGTCCACGTCGAAGATCACGCCGCGGAACGGATAGAGGCGGTGGCGGACCACCTCTCCCAGTCGAAACTTGGCTTCATGGTGGCTCATGGTGCTGATGATGACGGCATCCGGCTCGTTTTCAACCTCGCGTTTCGGGATTCGCTGACCGGAATGGATTCCCGCTTTCGCGGGAATGACGAGAGGGGGCGCGGGAATGACGGGAGGGGGCGCGGGAATGACGGGAGGTGGCGCGGGAATGACGACTATCGAGGGGTGGCGCTGCCGTGGCGGTGCCGCGTCTTGCATGG
>CAYFYD010000091.1:0-11668 GCA_964347195.1 uncultured Ectothiorhodospiraceae bacterium | reverse complement strand
TCGTAGAGCGGATTCAGGCGCATCTCGTTGCCCTTGCAGGTCGCCAGGGGGCCATCGCCGCCGCGGTACTCGTCGCCTCCGCCCTTCCACGCCTCGGCGCGCCGGAAGTAGGGCAGGCAACGGCGGTAGCTCCAGCCGGCGGCGCCGTGCTCCTCCCACTGGTCGAAGTCGCAGGCGTGCCCGCGCACATACACCATGCCGTTGATCGACGATGACCCTCCCAGGGCCTTGCCCCGCGGACAGTTCATGCGCCGGCCGTCGAGGCCGGGCTCGGGATCGGACTCGAATCCCCAGTTGAATCGCGGCATGAACAAGGGGATCCCGAGCGCGGCGGGCATCTGGATCAGAACGCTGCGGTCGCTCCCGCCTCCCTCCAGCACGAGCACCCGGGTGCCGGGGTCCTCGCTCAACCGATTCGCGAGCACGCAACCCGCGGAGCCGGCTCCGACTATGACGTAGTCGAACTCGTCCATCTCGCACATCCTTCCGGTGGGGCGGGTTCAGGGTCGCAGAAGACTCCCGCCCCGCACAAGCGGCGAGCCAACGCCCGGGTGTGCCCGAAGCGGCGCCCCGGTCCCGGCCGGAATGCGGCCGACCCCATCCGTGTTCGCCCGGCGCACGTGGATTCCCGCGCAAGCTGGTCCTCGACCCCGATCGGGGGCGGGAATCCACAGATTACCCGGGACGGCAGATTCGCCAGCCGACCACGGATGCTACCGACCCGGCCCATTCCTCGCGTCGCGGGGGCGAGTCCGCAGGATCGAGGGGTGAGCAGGGCGAATGAGGACGCACCAGGGAGTGACAAACGCCGTCCGCGCCAGCATGAAACGGTCCTGATCCCGGGAGTCCAACGCCTGGCCCCAACCCTTTCGCTGGGAGAAACTCGGGGGTTCACCCACGATCGCAGGAGGGCCGGGCAGTGAAGTCGGATCCTTGCCGTGGCATCGCTTCGCACTTCGCGCTGGAAGGGAGCTACCTCGGAAGCGCCCCGCACGGGTCCGGCCACATCCACGAGACCTTCCGGGGCCGCTTCGCGTCAGGGGAGCGCTCGCACTCGGTCATCTTCCAGCGTCTGAACCTCAGGGTCTTCCCCGACCCCGACGCCTTGATGAAGAACCTGATCGCAGTCACTCGGGCCATGCGGGCGAGCTTCGCATCACACGGCCCGCGCCGGGTGCTGCGGCCGATCGAGACCGCCTCGGGGGAGCTGCTTCACCGGGACGGGCACGGGGGATGCTGGCGCTGCTTCGATTTCATAGAGGGCAGCCGCAGCGTCGACCACGTGACGGGAGCCGGTGAAGCCTTCGCGGCCGCCTTCGCGTTCGGGGACTTCGCGAAGCGTCTCGCGCCCGCGGGACTCGAGCTCGCGGAGCTCGTTCCGGGCTTTCACGACACTCCCTCCCGGCTCGCGCATCTCGAGCGGGCGGCCCGCCTCGACCCGCGCGCCCGTCGTGCCGGCGTCGCGCCCGAGTGGCGGCAGGTGGAGAAGCTCGCCCCGGTCGCCCCCAGCCTCGGCCGCATGCTGGCGCGGGGACACATCCCGGCCCGGATCGCCCACAACGACGCCAAGATTGGCAACGTGCTCTTCGACGCGGAGTCGGGGGAGGCCCTGTGCATCGTCGATCTCGACACTGCGATGCCGGGCACTCCCCTCTTCGATTTCGGCGACCTGGTGCGCACCGCGAGCTGCCACGCGCCCGAGGACGCCAGCGACCCCGGCCTCGTGGAGATGGACCCGGAGCGTTACTCCGAGCTCCGGGAGGGCTTTCTCGCCGGGGCGTCGGACACCCTGGGGGATCGGGAGACCGCGCTGATGCCGCTCGCGGGCGTGCTCATCACCTTCGAGACCGGGGTCCGCTTTCTCACCGACTACCTGAACGGCGATGTGTACTTCCGCGTGCATCACCCCGAACAGAACCTGCATCGTGCCCGCTGCCAGCTCACGCTCGCCATCGACATCGCGCGCCGGCTCGGCGTGAAGCTCCGGTAGCGCCGACCGCCGCGCCCCCCGCTCCGTCCGCCGGCGCCCGCCGGCAATGCCAGTGCGACGCGGGCACGCACCCGGCCCCGGGCGTTCCGGTAAAGGCGGAAAGTCCTGCGGGACACGGAACCGGACGCCGTCCATTGCCGCGCCGGGAAGGCGGAGCACCGAAACGTGTTCGTATGCAACGCACGCTTCCGGTATCGTTTCCCGAAGCGCCGGGCGAGGCGGAGCCCGACCGGACACATGCCGATGGGGAGTACAGGAGGCCGCTAGTGGCGGATCGCGATCAGACGACCAACATGGCGCTGTTCTGCGACTTCGAGAACATTGCGCTCGGGGTGCGGGACGCGAAGTACGATGACCTGGACATCACCCGGGTGCTCGAGCGCCTGCTGCTGAAGGGCAGCATCGTGGTCAAGAAAGCCTACGCGGACTGGGATCGCTACAAGACCTTCAAGCGCGGCATGCACGAGGCCGCGTTCGAGCTCATCGACATCCCCCATGTGCGCCAGTCCGGCAAGAACTCCGCCGACATCCGTCTCGTGGTCGACGCGCTCGACCTCTGCTACACGAAGTCCCACGTCGATACCTTCGTGATCATCAGCGGCGACTCGGACTTCTCGCCGCTCGTGAGCAAGCTCCGGGAGAACGACAAGTTGGTGGTCGGGCTCGGCGTCAAGAACTCCACCTCCGACCTCCTGACCGCGAACTGCGACGAGTTCATCTTCTACGATGACCTCGTTCGCGGACGGGAAGCGAGCAGGAAGAAGCGCCGCCAGACGCGTGCGAAGAAGAAAGCGGACGACAAGAGCTCCGCGAAAGGCGATGAGGAGGAGGATCGCGGCCAGGAAGCCTTCGATCTGGTGTTCGAGACGGTGGAGGCGCTCATCGAGGAGCGCGGCGGGGACGAGACCCTGTGGGGCTCGATGGTCAAGCAGGCGCTGCGGCGGCGCAAGCCCGGCTTCAACGAGAGCTACTATGGATTTCGATCCTTCAACCGACTGCTCGAAGAGACGAGCGCTCGCCACCCCCTCGAGCTCATTCCCGACGAGAAGTCGGGGGGCTACGTCATCAAGCCGAGCTGAGGAAAGCCTTTGCGGTGGACGGCGCGGGCGCATCCGTGTCCGGTTGGCGCACATGGATTCCCGCTTCCGCGGGAATGACGGGTAGGGTCAGCGAAGAAACCCGCTCCTCCCACCGGAGGACGTCCATGGATTCCCGCCCCCCCGATCGGGGTCGGGAATCCATGGCACTTCCGGGACGCAGAGCTCGCTGACTGATCACGGATGCGGGCGGGCGGCGGGCCGGGGACGAAGAGGAGAGCGCAGATGGAGACCATCGAGTGGCGGGACTTCGAGCGAGTCGAGATCCGCGTCGGCCGCGTGGTGAGCGCCGAGCCCTTCGAGAGAGCGCGGGTACCCGCCTACATCCTGCAAGTGGACTTCGGAGAGGCGATCGGTACGCGGAAGTCGAGCGCGCAGATCACCGCCCGCTACCGTCCCGAGGAGCTGGTGGGCCGCCTCGTCGTCGGCGTGGTCAATTTCCCGCCCAAGCAGATCGGTCCCATCAGGTCCGAGTGCCTGATCACCGGATTCGAGAACGAACGCGGCGAGGTAGTGCTGTGCGTGCCGGACGGCACGGTGCCGCTGGGGGCCAGGCTCATGTAGACGCCGGCGCGGGCGCTCGCCTCTCCCGTCCGAGGGGGAAGTGGCAGCGGACCTCGTGCTGCCCGTCGAGCAGGGTGGCCGGCGGCGTCTCGCGCCGGCAGCGCTCTTGCGCGTAGGGGCAGCGGGGGTGGAACTCGCAACCCGATGGGCGCATGCGCAGGCTCGGCACCTCGCCTTCGATGGAGACCGTCTCCCGGCGGTGTCTGGGGTCCGGGCGGGGCACCGCCCCGAGCAGCGCCTCGGTGTAGGGATGGGCGGGTGAGCGGAAGATGGCCGAAGTGGTGCCCTGCTCGACGAAGCGCCCCAGGTACATGATGGCGATGCGGTTGCTGGTGTGGCGCACGACCGGGAGGTTGTGGGTGATGACGAGGTAGCTCATGCCGAAGCGATTCTGGAGCCCGCTCATGAGATTCAGCACCTCGCCCTGAACCGACACGTCGAGCCCCGCGGTCGGCTCGTCGGCGATGATGAGCTTGGGCGAGAGGGCGAGCGCCCGGGCGACCCCCACTCGCCGCGCCTGGCCGCCGGAGAGCTCGTGCGGAAAGCGTCCCACGAAGTTGTCGGGCAGGCCGACGAGGTCCATGAGGCGCCGGACCTCCGCTTCGCCGTCGCGCTTCGCCTCCTTGTGGACCTCGAAGGGCTCCCGGATCTGGCCCCGCACCGTGCGCCTCGGACTGAGCGAGGCGACCGGATCCTGGAACATCATCGCGATCTCGCGGCGATACGCCTTGTAGGCGCGGTCCCCGAGCCCCCGCAGCTCCGTCCCCTCGAATCGGATGCTGCCTTCCTGTGCGCGAACCAAGCCGATGATGGCGCGCCCCAGCGTCGTCTTGCCCGAGCCGCTCTCGCCCACCAGCGCGAGGGTCTCGCCCTCCTGCATGCGGAAGGAGACATCGAGGACCGCGTCGATGAAGGGGTCTTCGTCGCGGTGGACGAGCGCGCGCATCGCGCCGGTGATCCGGAAGCGCACGCGGAGCGCGTCGACCGCGAGCAGCTCACTCATGGTCGAGAAGGTGGCAGCGCGCATGATGCCCGCCGCCGAGGGCCGCGACCCGGGCCGGCTCCTCCCGGCAACGCGCCATGACCTCGGGGCAGCGCGGGGCGAACACGCAGCCGCGCGGCACCACGTGGAGGTCGGGGACGTCTCCGGGAATGGTGGGCAGGGTCGGGGTCGCTTCCTCGATGCGCGCGGGGTCGCATTCGAGCAGGGCCCGGGTGTAGGGGTGGCGCGCGCGGTAGAAGAGGTCTTCCACCCTGCCCTGCTCGACCACTTCGCCCGCGTACATCACCACCACGTGGTCGCAGAGCTCGGCGATGAGGCCGAGGTTGTGCGAGACGAAGAGAATCGAGCCCTCGAAGCTCTCCTTGAGCTCGCGCAGCAGGTGGATGATCTGCGCCTCCATCGTCACGTCGAGGGCGGTGGTCGGCTCGTCCGCGATCAGGAGCTGCGGGTTCATGAGCAGAGCCATCGCGATCGAGATCCGTTGCCGCATGCCGCCGCTGAACTGGTGGGGGTACTGGTCGAGGCGTTCTTCGGGATCGGAAATTCCGACCCGGCGCATCATGTCCGCCGCCAGGCGTCGCTTTTCGGCCATCGACAGGTTCCGGCGCCGGTACTGGATGTCCGTCATCTGCCGGCCGATGGTGAGCACCGGGATCTGAGAGGTCATGGGATCCTGGAACACCATGGTGATGTCCTCGCCCCGCAACGCCCGCAGCTCGTCCTGACTCATCCCGAGCACGTCTCGCCCGTTGAAGATCACCTCGCCTCCGCGGACGACGGCGTTGTTGGCGAGCAGGCGCATCGCCGCCGCGATCACCGTGCTCTTGCCGGAACCGCTCTCGCCCACGATTCCGACGATGTGGTTTCGGGGCACATCGAGGCTCACGTGGCGCAGGGCGTGCACCGGCCCGGGCGGTGTCTCGAAGTCGAGAGTGAGATTCCGAATGGAGAGCACCGGATCCAAGGATCACTCTCCCCGGCGCGGCTTCGCCGACCCTGCGTTCAGGAATGAGGTCTTGTTCATGTTCACGGGCCCGGCTCGGCACCCTCGCCGACCCCGATGCTTCTCCGCGGAAACGGAAGGGAGCGGGACATCTCATTGACAATGTCCACGTCACGCCGCCCTCAGTCAATGGCCGAAGCGCGTGGGACGACCATGCCGCGGGCGCGGCGTGGAGTCCGGAGGGCGGGACGGGCGGGCGCCGCTCAGCGCGGCGTCTCGACACCCTCGCTACGAAGCTCAGGTAGAGAAATGCGGGCGTGCATCACCGCTCGGTGGACCCCTCAGGGGAAGTCCTCCCCGTCGCCATAGCCCAGGAACACGTCGTCGTCGCCCGCACCCGGAAGCTCGGAGACATCACCATCCTGTCCGCCACGGAGCGGGCCGCCCCCCGTCCCGCCACGGAGAGGGCGCTCGCCCGGGCCGGCGTACGGCCAATCCGGGTCCTCGTCGCCGAGCACCAGATCCTGGTCTCCGCGATCGAAGACCGGATGCTCGTCCTTCCCGTCGTCGAGCCCTTCGACGCCGCCGGATGTCGAGCCGCCGACCGGATCCCGCTCTCCCGGTTTCGCCGCTTTCCTCATGGTGGCGAGCGCGGTCTACCAGTGACCTGTCATGAGCACCACCGCCGGAAACGAGTTCGCCATTCGTGGCGCACATGTTCGCCATGGATGGCGCCCGGATCAAGACCATTCGCCACTAACGAGGATTGTATATCGCTAGATTGTGCGAATGGACATGTCCGACATCACCGCAGCGATCAGAAAAGAGATCGAGGCGCGCGGCACGAATCCCCACCGGGCGGCGAAGGAGGCGCGCCTGCCGAAGAACTCGATCCGGTACGTTCTCGAGGGACACGAGCCCCGGGCGGGCCGACTCATCGAGATCTGCGGTGCGCTGGGCCTGGAGGTCTACGTCGGTCCACCGAGAAGGGACGTTACCGGGACACGGAATGCCGAACCGAGTCCCATCCGGGAGCAGTCACCGTCCTACGCCGGGCTGCCCGCTCGGCCGTTGACCGCGGTACGCGACCGCCGACTGGCGGAACTGATCACCGCTCTCGCCGAGCAGTGGGAATCCCTCAACGAGACGGGCCGGCACGCACTGCTGACCCGCTTCGAGGCGTTCTTCCCCGATCTCCGGGAAGCGGTCCGCACCGGACGCATCGTCTCGTGGCTCGGATGGCAGGTGATGCAGGGCAGCAGCACCGAGTAGCGCCCGCGCGGCCTGCGTCCGTGTTCGGTCAGGGCCCATTGATTCCCACGTCCCGATCGGGGTCGGGGACGAGCTTCGCGAGAAAGACGATACTCGAGCCGAGGCTGTTACCCGTCTCGGGGGCCATTCCCGTCACTCCCGCCATTCCCGTCACTCCCGCCATTCCCGTCACTCCCGTCATTCCCGTCACTCCCGTCATTCCCGCGGAAGCGGGAATCCATCCGGCCGGTGCCCGGCGCCACCGCGCTCGGGAGACGGGGATCCACGCCAAGTGGCGCTCGGACTCGCCGCCCGTTCACCACGCGCCCCGCTCGGGTGAGAGGGACGCGCGTCCCGCGTGCCCGACGAAAGTCGGGACGGGCCGGATCAGACCGTCCGGCGAAGGCGCGGATCGAGCACGTCCCGCAGAGCCTCGCCCATGAAGGTGAATCCGAGGGTGGTCAGAATCAGCGGCACGCCGCCCGCCACCACCAGCCACGGAGTGGCGCGGATATAGGCATAGCCGTCACCCAGGATGCTGCCCCAGCTCGGGGTGGGAGGGCGCACCCCGAGGCCGAGGAAGCTCAGGCCCGCCTCGATGGTGACGACGACCGGAATGTCCATGCTCGCAAGGATGAAGAGCGGGCCGACGACGTTCGGGAGGAAGTGCACCCGGAGGATCCTGAACCATCCCATCCCGAGCGCCCGGGCCGCGAGCACGAACTCCTGCTCCTTGAGGCTCATGGTCTGGGTGCGCACGATCCGTGCGTACACGGGGATCGAAGTCACCACAATCACCAGTATGACCATGTTCAGGCTGGGCCCGGTCAAGGTGATGATCGCGAGCGCGAACATGATGGTCGGGAAAGAACGCACCGAGTCGAAGAGGAGGAGGAGCGCGTTGTCCAGCCAGCGGGGACCGTACCCGGCGAGCATGCCGAGGATCAGGCCGGCCGAGAGCGCGAGCGAGATGGACCACGCCGCCACCTGCAACGCTACCCGCCCGCCGTAGAGCACGCGGGTGAAGGTGTCCCGGCCGAGCTGGTCGGTTCCGAGCAGGTGCTCGAAGGAGGGGGCCGCGAGCCGTGCCTTCACGTCGATGGCGGTCGGGGAGTAGGGGGTGATGTACTCCGCGAAGAGGGCGCCGATGAAGAGCAGCACCACCAGGGTCAGCCCGAGGACGCTGAGCGGATCCCGGACCATCCGGCGCAGGGTGGCGAAGCGCTCGGAGTGCGCGGTGGGCGCGGCCCCGTCGAGGGCGACGGGGCCGGTTTCAGAGGCTGGCGCGGACACGGGGATCCAGGGAGGCGTTGACTAGGTCCGCGATCATCGCGCAGAGCACGAAGAGGGCGGTGGTGACGAGCACCGCGCCTTGCACGACGGGGTAGTTCCGGGTGATGACCATGTCGTAGATGAGCTTGCCGATGCCGGGGCGGGCGAACACGATCTCGGCGAACAGGGCGCCGGAGAGCAGGTTCCCGATTCCCACCCCGAGCAGGGTGACGGTGGGCAGGATCGCCACCTTGAGCGCGTAGCCGTAGATGACGGTACGCTCCAGCAAGCCGTAGGAGCGCGCGGAGCGGATGTAGTTCTCCCCCATCACCTCGAGCATCGAGGCGCGTACGAGCCGGGCGATGTAGCCGACCCAGCCGAGGCCGAGTGCGAAGGAAGGCAGGATGAGGTGCTCGGCCTGGTCCAGCGGATCCCCGGGCTCGCCCGCCCCGATCGCCGGCAGCACCTTGAGCATCACGGCGAAGATGAGGAGCGAGTACAGCGATACGACAAAGGAGGGCACTGCGATCGCGCCCACCGTGACCACCCCCGTGAACTTGTCGAAGAAGCTGTTCCGGTGCACGGCGGAGAAGCAGCCGAGCACGATCCCGAGCAGCGCCGACCAGGCGATGGCGGCCGTGACGAGGGCCGCGGTATGGGGCAACTGCTCGGCGATGATCCGGGTCACTGCGCGCTGGCTGAAGACGTCCTCGCCGAGGTCGCCGCGGAGCGCGTTCGCGAAGAAGACCACGTACTGCACGTGGATGGGCTGGTCGAGGCCCATCCGCGCCCGGTAGGCTTCGCGCATCTCCGGGGTGGCCCGGGGGCCGAGGGCGATGGTCACCGGGTCGCCGGGCACGAGGTGGATCATCAGGAACAGGATCGACATCGCCACCGCGACGATCACGATCGACAGCCCGAAACGTCTCAGCGTGTAGTTCAGCATCGGGGATCCGGCGTCCTCCCGCCCGGAACGGGCGCACCAGCGCCCGCAACCGCGCTAGAGTGTATTCGCGCCGGGGGCCGGATCGAAGCCCGCTTCCCGGCCCGCGTTGCTCACTGCGGCGTCGCGACGCCCGCGGCTCACGAAGCTCGGGTAGAGCATGCAGGCCAGTCGCCGGGGGAGCGCCCGGAGCGCTGCCGGCAGGGCTCTTCAAAAGTCGGCTTGACGGCTTCGGACTCCGAGCTTCGGGATTGGTTGACCGGGATGGATTCCCGCTCCCCGATCGGGGTCGGGGACAAGCTTCGCGGGAATGACGGGAGGGGGCGCGGGAATCCATCGCCTGATTCCAGTACTTCGAACCCCGCAACTCGACTTCTGAATGGTCCTGGCGCTGCCGGCGAGGGCGGCCCCGTCGATCCGGGCAGGTGTTAGGATCCCCTGCGTACCGACAAAGGATCGCGCGGGGCGCGGCAGCCCTCCCGGATCCGGGGGCTTACCCGGAATCCGACTCGCTATCGAGCCTCGACGACGACAACTCATGGCCACCGCAAGCAGCGGGGAGGACACGATGCACGACTTCTTCAAACGAGAGAACGACTACCGGGCCTCCGAAGTGAGGCGCATGCAGGCGGAGTTCGAGCGGGGGACCCTCGGGCGCCGGCACTTCCTGCAGGGCATGCTCGCGACCGGGCTCACCCTGACGAGCGCCACCGCAATCCTCGGCGCGTCACGCGACGTGATGGCGGAGACCCCGAAGCGCGGGGGCCGGGTGCGGGTCGCCTGGGAGCAGCACGGACCCACCGACACCCTGGACCCGGCGCTCTTCACTTCGACCATCGACTACTGCCGCGGGCGCGCCCACTGCAACAACCTGGTCCAGTTCCAGGACGGCATGACGCTGGGGCCGGACCTGGCCTCGTCCTGGGAGGTCAACTCCGACGCGACCGAGTTCACCTTCCACCTGCACAAGGGCGTCACCTTCCACGACGGCAAGGACTGCGGCGCCGACGATGTCGTGTACAGCATGAACCGCCACCTCGGCGAGAACACGGTGTCCAAGGCGAACTCCCTGGTCAACATGGTCAAGGAGTGGAAGAAGCTCGACTCGCACACCGTGAGAGCGGTGCTCGAGACGCCCAATGCGGACCTGCCCTCGATCCTCGGCACCTTCCACTTCAAGATCCTTCAGGACGGAGCGGACGAGAAGGAGGGCTATTTCAACAAGGTGATCGGTACCGGCCCCTTCGTGTGCGAGGAGTTCACTCCCGGCATCCGCACCCTGTCGAAGCGCAATCCCGACTACTTCCGGGAGGGCCGTCCCTACGTCGACGAGCTCGAGATCTTCGGCATCACCGACAACGCGTCACGCGTCAACGCGATCGTCTCCGGCGACGTCCAGCTCATGGGCAGCCTCGATCCGAAGGCCATCAAGCACATCGAAGCGGCGGAGGGCGTCGATGTGTTCTCGGTGGAGTCCGGGGCCTTCACCGAGATCGTGGCGATGCTCGACCGCCATCCCGGCGACAACCCCGACTTCGTGCTGGCGCTCAAGCACCTGTGCCGGCGCGAACGCATGGTGCGCGCGGTCATCAAGGGGCAGGGTGTAGTCGCCAACGACCACCCGATCGGACCTTCCTACGCCATGCACTGCGCGAGGCTGCCGCAGCGCGAGTACGACCTCGACAAGGCGAAGTTCCACCTCCGGCGTTCCGGCATCACCTCGGCCGAGGTGGTGACGGCGGAGGCCGCCGGGGTCGGCGGGACCGACCTCTGCCTGCTCATGCAGGCCGAGGCCAAGAAGATCGGTCTCGATCTCCAGGTCAAGCGCGTGGCCTCCGACGGCTACTGGGGCAACGTGTGGATGAACAACCCCCTGCACGTGTCGGGCTGGAACATGCGCCCCACCGCCAACATCATGCTGACGCTGCAGTTCCACTCCGAGGCGAACTGGAACGAGTCCGCCTACCGCAACCCCCGGCTCGACCAGCTCCTGCTCGACACCCGGGCGGAGACCGACGAGGCCAAGCGCCTCGACATGTTCTGCGAGGCGCAGCAGCTCGTCTCCGACGAGGCGGGCAACATCATTCCCTACCACCGCAACTACGTCGACGCCAAGGCGAGCAACCTCCACGGCATGCCGAAGGTGCCGCTGGCAGCTTTCGGCGGCGCGGAGTTCCCGGAGTTCATCTGGCTCGCATAGCAGGTCCGATGAGCGGATGCCGGCCCCGGGGCCGGCATCTACCCGTGTCGGGTTCTGGTACGACGCCTCCGTCCCGCGCCTTCTTCGGACGGCGCCCCGGGACGGAGGCGACGCTTCCCGGCGCGGGAAGGATCGGCCGGACTGCGCGCGCCCTGGGCACGGCTTCGACACCGCGATGGACGAGCCCACCGGCGCGGTCAAGGTCCCGATCGGGCCGGCCTGAGCCTCCCGCTCCCGGGGCGTCCGGCCAGCGATCCCGGGTTGCGGGCGCAGCCCCCGTGAGGTCCCGCCATCGGCGGGCGACACCGGGCGGAGCGTGCGGAAGCGCGGCGCAGCGCGAACCCCTCCGGCCCCAGGGCTCTTCAAAAGTCGGCTTGACGGCTTCAGACTCCGAGCTTCGGGATT
>CAYFYD010000090.1:0-11725 GCA_964347195.1 uncultured Ectothiorhodospiraceae bacterium | reverse complement strand
CCAGATGGACCGCTCGAACATCGTCGCCACGCTGAACTACCTGGCACACGACGCCGAGGTCGACATCGTGCTCTCCAAGGTGCCCTCCTACGACGACGAGGCCGGCCGCAAGAGCATCGGGGCAATGGTCACCATGGCGGAGCTTACCCGCTCGGGCTTCGTGAACGGCGACCTGTCCACCGTGATGAGCCCGCGCACCGTGATCATCTGGGCGGAGAACGCGCTCATATTCAAGGACATCGCTTTCGCGTTCCGCCTCACCTTCCTCAACAAGTGCGACGAGGTGGAGCGCTCGGTGGTGGCCGAGTACTACCAGCGCTGCTTCGGAACGGAGCTCCCCGAGACCGGCGTGCAGGTGCACCTCGCCTGAGTACCGCTGCACAGTGGTTACGATCGATTGAAAATCAATCAGTTAAGCATCACCATGGACTCATCTGCGTCATCCCGACCGGTCAAAATCTCTGTACAGAAGTACTGAGGCGAAAGTCTCGAAGTGAAGCCCGACGACGCCAAGGCCGCGGCCGGACTGGAGGAGTTCCGCCTCGCCACCGCCGCGACCGCGCGGGCGGTGGCGCGCGAGGCGGAGCTCGAGGTGGAGTTCGTCGCCGATGCGCCTTCGTCGAGCGGCAACACGATACGCCTGCGCCGCCCGTCCCTCGGCCTGCCCTATCGCGAGGTGTGCACGCTCCGCGGCCACTCGGACTCGGCCGCGCTGCGCCACCGCCACCACGATCCCGCCCTCCACAACCGCTTCGCGCCCCGGGACGGGGGTGCGCGCGCGGTCTTCAACGCGCTCGAGCAGGCCCGTTGCGAGGCCCTCGGCGCGAGACGGATGGCCGGCGTCGCCGGCAACCTCGAGGCCTTGCTGGAGGAGCGCTACCAGGCCCAGGGCTTCCCGGCCTTCGTCACCCGGGAGCAGGCGCCGCTCGCGGAGATGGTCCGCCTCCTCGCGCGCGAGTCCCTCACCGGGCAGGAGCCCCCACCCGCCGCCCGCAGGGCCTACGACCTGTGGCGGGCCGAGCTCCAGTCCCGGATCGGCGCCCACCTCCCCGGGCTCGAGTCCTGCTGCGAGGACCAGAGGGCCTTTGCCGCCGCGCTGCGGGGACTGCTCGAGGACCTCGGCTTTCCCGAGGAGCCTCCCGACTACGAGCAGGACCCCGAGGATTCCGAGCACGAGGACGACGAGACCAGCAGCGCGCTCAACGAAGGCGAAGCGGGCGAGGCGGAAGCGGGCTCGCCGGAGTCCACGGAAGGCGCCGAGATGCGCGATGCGGAGGACGACACGGGCGAGGCGGCGGATGCACTGGACCGTCTCGACCCGAGCGCCATGGACTTCGGCGCCGACGATTCCGAGACGCCGGGCGAAGCCGCCTACCCTCCCCACGGCGGACGCAACGAGCCGGATCGAACGGCCTACCATTCCTATTGCACGGACTTCGACGAGGTCATCGATGCCACCGGGCTGGCCGAGCCCGACGAGCTCGTCCGGTTGCGCCAGAACCTCGATCAACAGCTCGCTCCCCTGCAGGGAGTGATCGGCCGCCTCGCCAACCGCCTTCAGCGGCGCCTCCTCGCCCGGCAGACTCGGGCCTGGGAGTTCGACCTCGAGGAAGGGCTGCTCGATACCTCCCGGCTCTACCGGGTGGTCGTGAACCCGCTCTATTCGCTCTCCTACAAGCAGGAGACGGAGACCCGATTCCGCGATACCGTGGTTACCCTCCTCATCGACAACTCGGGGTCGATGCGCGGGCGCCCGATCGTGGTCGCCGCCACCAGCGCCGACATCCTCGCGCGCACCCTGGAGCGCTGCGGGGTGAGGGTGGAGATCCTGGGATTCACCACCCGGGCCTGGAAGGGTGGCCAGTCCCGGGAACGGTGGCTCTCGGAGGGCAAGCAACCGAACGCGGGAAGGCTCAACGACCTGCGCCACATCGTCTACAAGTCCGCCGACGCCCCCTGGCGCCGGGCCCGGAAGAGCCTCGGCATCATGCTCCGCGAAGGGATCCTCAAGGAGAACATCGACGGCGAGGCGCTGGCCTGGGCCTGCAGCCGACTGCTCGCGAGGCCCGAGCAGCGGCGGATACTGATGGTGATCAGCGACGGCGCGCCGGTGGACGACTCCACCCTGTCGGTGAACCCGAGCAGCTACCTCGAGCAGCACCTGCGCCAAGTCATTGCGTACATCGAGACGCAGACGCCGGTGGAGCTGCTCGCGATCGGCATCGGCCACGACGTGACCCGCTACTATCAGCGCGCGGTCACCCTCGTCGATGCCGAGCAGCTCGGCGGCGCGGTGATGGAGCAACTGGCCGCGCTCTTCGACGCCGACACCCAGGAGGAAGGGCGCCCGCGGCACGGGCGGGCGCGACGCCGGGCATGAACGAGATGAACGCTCCGCTCCCCGAGCTCGGCCGCCGCCTGCGACAGGGGGAGCCCTCGGCGGAAGCGCTCGCCCGGCACTTCCTCGATCGGATCGAGCGACTGGACCCGAAGCTCGACGCCTTTCGCCTGGTGTGCGCGGAGCGCGCGATCGCGAGCGCGCGGGCGGCGGACCTTCAGCTCCGCGCCGGGATCGATCTCGGCCCTCTGCACGGCATCCCCTACGCGGCGAAGGACCTCTACGACGTGGCCGGCCTGCCGACGAGCGCGGGTTGCCGGCTCCTCGAAGACCGTATCGCCGAAGCCGACGCCACCGTGGTGCAGCGCCTCGCCCGGGCCGGCATGGTGCTGCTCGGCAAGACGAACACCGTGCAGTTCGCCTACGGGGGCGCCGGCATCAACCACGATCACGGTACGCCGCACAATCCCTGGCACGCGGATCACCATCTTCCCGGTGGGTCGAGCAGCGGTTCCGGCGTGGCGGTGGGAGCCGGGCTCGCACCGATGGCGCTCGGCAGCGACACCGGCGGCTCGGTGCGCATTCCCTCCGCCTTCTGCTCCACCACCGGGCTGAAGACCACGGTGGGGCGGGTGAGCCGCGCCGGGGTGTACGCCTTGAGCTCCACCCTCGACTCCGTCGGACCTCTTGTCCGCAGCGTCGAGGACGCCGCGCTCGTGTACCAGGCAATGCACGGTCCCGACCCGCGCGACGAGACCACCCTGGCCCACCCGGTGCACGATGTGCTCGCCCGACTGCACGAAGGGGTGGCGGGTCTTCGCATCGCCTTCGCGGAGGGCCTGCTCTTCGAGGAGGTCGATCCGGAGGTCGAGGGCGCGGTGCGGGCCGGCGGAGAAGTGTTCGAGCGTCTCGGCGCGCAGGTCGATCACTTCGACTTTCTCACCGCGCGGGCGGCGCACCAGCTCAACCCCCGGGGGCTGGTCGTCGCGGCGGAGGCCTACGGGATCAACCGAACGCTGGTCGAGGAACACTTCGACGAGCTCGATCCGGTGGCGGCCTTCCGACTGGCGAAGGGCCGCGAAGTCCCGGCGCACGAGTATCTGGCGATCATGCGCGAGCGCGTCCGCCTGCGGGCCGAAACCCGAGACGCGCTGCACGACGTCGACGCCCTCCTCGCACCCACCGTGATGATCCCTCCACCCCGCCTCGCCGACGCCGACGAGGACCCGCAGGCCTACTCCGAGGCGAACCTCGCGTGCATACGCAACACCGCGGTCGGCAACCTGCTCGACCTGTGCGCTCTCAGCGTCCCCTGCGGGTTCACCGCCGAGGGCCTGCCGGTCGGCCTCATGATCTGCGCCAAGCCCTTCGACGAGGCGATGCTGCTGCGCGTCGGCCGGGCGTTTCAGGACGCCACCGACTGGCACCTGCGAAGCCCGGACCTCTCCTTTGCCGAGCCGGGCCCGGACTGAGGGAGCGCGCCTCCGGCGGGCCGCGAGCGCGGCTCGGCGCGGGCCGTCCCGGCGGGAACGGCGCCCGGGATCGGACTGGCGGCCGGAGGCGGCCGCGGATCGAAGCGCAGGTCGCCAGGCGCCATGAAGGTCTACCGGGACTTGAGCGCCGAAGAGATAGAGGCGCAGTACTTTCTGCGGGGCCTGCGTCCGGGCTACGAGTCGACGGACATCCCCGTCTGGCGGGAGCGCTCCCGGCGCTTCCTCGCGGCTACCGATGCGAAGCTCGACCTCGTCTACGGCCCGCGGGAACGCAACCGGCTGGACCTCTTCCCGGCCCCGGGCGGCGGGGCCGGCTTCATCCTCTACATCCACGGCGGCTACTGGCAGCGCGGCGACAAGTCCGTCTACCGCTTCGTCGCCGAGCCCTTCGTGCGCTCGGGGTTCTCCGTCGCCCTCATGAACTACCCGATGTGCCCCGAGGTGCGGATGTCGGAGATCGCGCCGCAGGCGCGGCTCGCGGTCGCCTGGCTGTGGCGGAACGCGGACGCGCTCGGCGTTCGCCGAGACAACTTCAACGTGATGGGACACTCGGCCGGCGGCCACCTGACGGTCGAGATGCTGTTCACGGACTGGCGCGCGGAGGGGAGCGACCTCCCCCGGGACCTCGTGCACGCGGGCGTCGCGGTCTCGGGGATCTACGACTTCGAACCGCTCCTCCACTGCTCCGAGAACCGGAGACTGCGCCTCGACGCGGAAGAGGCGCGCATCGTCAGCCCCCTCTACCGGGAACCCGCCACCGGAGCAGCGCAGCTCATCGCCTGGGGCATGAAGGAACCCCCGGACATGCAGCGCCAATCGAAGGACTATGCCGCCCGCTTCCGGGACCGGAGTGTCCGCATGGAGTGCCTGCCCGTCCCCGATGCGGACCATTTCGACACCGTCAACGCCCTGGCCGACGAGACGAGCGTACTGTTCGCGCGGGCGGCCGAGCTCCTCGCCGCGTGAGGGTCGGGCGAAACGGAACCGCTCGGGCGGGTCACATCTCCCGGAGTCGGCGCGACGCCGCGGCCGCGCCGAGCGCGACCAGCACCAGCACCATGCCGTTCGCGAGCAGCGCCGGCGCGGTCCCCAGCGCGCTCGCGAGCAGCCCCATCTCCAGGTGACCGACCACCGAGAACCCGACCGAGAACTGCCATGCGCCCATCGCCCGGCCCCGCATCTCCCCGGGCACCGCGAGCTGCATCATGGTCTGGGTCAGCACGTCGCTCGCCACCGCGCCGAGCGCGATGGCCATCGAGACGAGCGCCGCCACGGGCAGACTCGGCGCGAGCGCGAGCGCCATCACCATCAGCCCGAAGCCGGCCACCACCGCGAGCCAGGTCAGGCCGAGCCGGCGGCTCGGGCCGATTGCCGCCATCAGGACGCCGCCGGCGATGCCGCCCGCGGAACGCGACGCGTGGAGGACGCCGAGGCTGGCCGCGTCGAGGCCCAGCCGGCCGACGGCGATGTCGGGCAACGCGGTGAGGAACGAGAATCCGAACACCTCCACCGCCGCGGTGACCGTGACGAGCAGGACGAGGGTGCGGTTCGCGACGAGTTCGCGACCGAACCCGACCAGCCCCGCCCCCACCGAGGGCCGCTCGGCGCCCGGAAAGGACGGGCGTCCCCTCTGCCGGCCCAGGGCGAGCAGCGCGAGGACGTGCACCGAGGCGAGGCCCATGTAGGTAGCCCCGATACCGAGCTCGGCCGCCGCCCATCCCACCGCCAAGGCGCCCGCGAGCTGGCCGAAGCGCATCGCGATGTTGAGGGCGCCGAGTGCTGCGACGATGCGTTCCGCGCCGGCGAGGTCGAACACGTAGCTCGCGCGGGCCGGATTGCAGGTCGCCCGGAACACGCCGGAGACGAGGGTCAGGACGAGAATGAGCCCGAGCCCCGCGGCGCCGCTCGCGATTGCGATGCCGATGACGAGCAGATTGACGCCGAGCGCCGCCTCCACCGCGCGCAGCACGTGCACGCGATCGAAGGCGTCCGAGAGGGTGCCGGCGAAGGCCCCGACGATGAAGTTGGGAGCGAAGTAGAGCGCGAGCGAAAGCCCTACCCAGGCCGTCGATCCCGAGATCTCGTACACCGCGAGACCGAAGAGCAGCATCTCGCCCACCATCGACGCGCCGTTGAAGAAGGTCATCGCCATGACCCGGCGAAAACGCGATCCGCCGGTGCTGAACGACTGGCGCAGTCCCCGGATCACGGACGCACGGAGCCCGGCTCCGACTCATCCATTGCCGATGCGGCGCGCGGGGGGATCGGAAGCCTCCATGGCAAGGGACCGCCTCGCGGTCGAAACAGGAACTTCAACGGTGGGTTCCCGCGTGCGCGGGAATGACGACACACTCTCACGAGCCGCCTGCGCTTAATCCGGTAGATTCCCGCGTGCGCGGGAATGACCATACCAGGTGCAGCACGCCCTCCGGCGACCAAGTGGATTCCCGCGTGCGCGGGAATGACGCGTCGGCGAGACACCCGTCGAGCGGAGGGCCGGTGGATTCCCGCGTGCGCGGGAATGACCCGGACGATGGACGCCGCGACCTGCTCGTCGAGGTGGATTCCCGCGTGTGCGGGAATGACGGAGACCACACCGGGGCTCATCCAGCGTCATTCCCGAACGAGCTCGCCCTCGCCCCGATCGGGGGCGGGATCGTTGGTGAGCACCCGCTCAGCGTGTGCGGTCGCCTTCAGCCGGCGAGCATCGGCAGATGGAGGCGATGCTCGCGCGCGCAGGCGATGGCCTCTTCGTAGCCCGCATCGGCGTGGCGCATCACGCCGGTGGCGGGATCGTTGGTGAGCACCCGCTCGAGGCGCCGTGCCGCCGCCTCGCTGCCGTCGCACACCACCACCATGCCCGCGTGCTGGGAGAAACCGATGCCGACACCGCCACCGTGATGCAGGCTCACCCAGGTCGCGCCGCTCGCGCAGTTGAGCAGCGCGTTGAGCAGAGGCCAGTCCGAGACCGCGTCGCTGCCGTCGCGCATGCCCTCGGTCTCCCGGTTCGGGCTCGCCACCGAGCCCGAGTCGAGGTGGTCCCGGCCGATGACGATCGGCGCCTTCAGCGCTCCGCTTGCCACCATCTCGTTGAAGGCGAGGCCGACCCGGGCCCGTTCGCCGAGGCCGAGCCAGCAGATGCGACAGGGCAGGCCCTGGAACCGGATGCGCTCGCGGGCCAAGTCGAGCCAGTTGTGGAGAGGGGCGTCGCCGGGAAGCAGCTCCTTGACCTTGGCGTCGGTGCGGTAGATGTCCTCGGGGTCACCGGAGAGGGCCGCCCACCGGAAGGGCCCCTTGCCGACGCAGAAGAGCGGGCGGATGTAGGCGGGCACGAAGCCGGGATAGGCGAAGGCGTTCTCCACTCCCTGCTCGAGGGCGGCCTGCCGGATGTTGTTGCCGTAGTCGAGGGTGGGCACGCCCCGGGCGTGGAAGTCGAGCATCGCCCCCACCTGCACCGCCATCGACTCCTTCGCCGCCGCGACCACCGACTCCGGCGCCCGCGACCTCGCCTCGACCGCGCGTTCGAGCGTCCAGCCCGCGGGCAGGTAGCCGTTCAGGGGATCGTGGGCGGAGGTCTGATCGGTGACGACGTCCGGCCGAACCCCGCGCCGCACGAGCTCCGGGTACACCTCGGCCGCATTGCCCAGCAGCCCCACCGAAACGGGGCGCGCCTCCCGGCACGCCCGGTCGATACGCGAGAGGGCTCGGTCGAGATCGTCGCTGCTCTCATCGAGGTAGCCCGTCTCGAGACGCCGCCGGATCCGCCCGGGATCGCATTCGACCGCGAGCAGCGAAGCGCCCGCCATGGTAGCGGCCAGCGGCTGCGCGCCGCCCATCCCGCCGAGGCCCGCGGTGAGGATCCAGCGCCCCGCGAGGCTGCCGCGGTAGTGACGGCGCGCCACCGACACGAAGGTCTCGTAGGTGCCCTGGACGATCCCCTGGCTGCCGATGTAGATCCACGAGCCCGCCGTCATCTGCCCGTACATCATGAGCCCCTGGCGGTCGAGGGCATTGAAGTGCTCCCAGCTCGCCCAGTGCGGCACCAGATTCGAGTTGGCGATCAGCACCCGCGGGGCATCGGGATGGGTCCGGAACACCCCCACCGGCTTGCCCGACTGCACGAGGAGGGTCTCGTCCTCCTCGAGGTCGCGCAGGGCGGCCACGATCCGGTCGAAGCACTCCCAGTCCCTCGCCGCACGCCCGAGCCCTCCGTAGACCACCAGCTCGCCCGGGCGCTCGGCAACGTCCGGATCGAGGTTGTTCATCAGCATGCGAAGCGGGGCCTCGGTGAGCCAGCTTCGCGCGCTCCGCTCGGTCCCGACGGGGGACCGGACCACCCGGTTCGAGCGGCGCTTCGCATGGATGCTCATGGGCAGGTCTCCGGCATCATGGTCCTCGGCGACTCCGGCGGGCATGGTACGCCAACTTTCGGGGATCGAAGTGCGGGAATCAGGCGATGGATTCCCGCACCCGATCGGGGTCGGGGACGACGAGGAGTGCCGTCCTGCACACTGCCCATAGCCCCCGCGCCACCTTTCGTCATTCCCGCGCAAAGCCTGCCCCCGCGAAAGCGGGGCGGGAATCCATTCCGGTCAACGAATCCCGAAACTCGAAGTGTTTCCTGATTACATACGAAACCCGGCTTTCGACCGCCGGGCCGCACATTCCCGAGCTCAGCCGGGACACTGCGACCCCTCCGGCGGGCGGGCGGGTCCTCTCGTGCTCGCCGGCGGGCTTCCCCGCTCGGTCCCCTGGCGGGTCCGCAGCCGGGCTGAGGATGGTGTGTAATCAGGAAGTGTTTCAATCCCGGAACCGGCTCCACCGAGGCAGATCAGTTCGTGGACGTCCTCGATCGCCGCCGGACAGCGGAGCTCCTCGATACAGAAGCGCTGTCTTCGGTTGACGACGACTTCGCCCGAGACGCTCGGTGATCGACATGACCCCTTGAATTTGTTGGACACGGTCAAGAGAACCAATCAGCCCTGCCGGCTCCACCCGGGACGTTCCGACCGCGGGCCCGGCCCATGGACTTCCGCCGCCGATCGCGACGACTCGGGCGTGGGTCTTCGCCGGCGTCACTCCCCGGTGTCCGCGGCGCTTGCGCCCCCGGCCCGCGGACGCCCCGCGCGGACCACCTCGCGGCAGGGATTGACCCCGATGCGGTAGGCGAGCTCGGCCGGACGGTCGATGTCCCACAGCACGAAGTCGGCCCGCTTTCCGGTCTCGAGGGTGCCGGTGAGATCCCCCCGGCCGAGCGCCGCGGCGGCGTTCCGGGTGACGCCGGCCAGGGCCTCCTCGGGCGTCATCCGGAAGAAAGTGCAACCCATGCTCAGCATCAGGAGCAGCGACCCGACGGGAGAGCTCCCCGGATTGCTGTCGGTGGAGAGCGCGATGGGGACTCCGTGCGCGCGAAAGCGCTCGAGCGGCGGGGTCTTCGTCTCCCGCAGGAAGTAGAAGGCGCCGGGAAGCAGGACCGCGACCGTACCCGCCTCGGCCATCGCCGCCACCGAGGTCTCGGAGACGTGCTCCAGGTGGTCCGCGCTCAGGGCCCCGAACCGGGCGGCGAGCGCCGCGCCGCCCTGGTCGGAGAGCTGCTCCGCATGCACCTTGACCGGCAGTCCGAGCGCGGCCGCCGCCCCGAACAGGCGTTCGGTCTGCGCCGCCGAGAAGGCGATGCGTTCGCAGAAGGCGTCCACCGCATCCGCGAGGCCCGCTTCCACCGCCGCCGGCAGGGACTCGGCGCACAGGAAGTCGACGTACGCGTCCGCCCGGCCCGCGAACTCGGGAGGAACCGCGTGCGCGCCGAGGAAGGTGGTGACCACGTCCACCGGCGCCGCGCACCCGACCCGGCGCGCGGCGCGAAGCTGGCGCAGCTCGGTGTCCACATCGAGGCCGTAGCCGGACTTGATCTCGATGGTGGTGACCCCTTCCGCGAGGAGGGGCCCGATGCGCTCGAGGGCGAGGTCGGCCAGGCATTCCTCGCTCGCCTCCCGGGTCGCCTTCACCGTGGACAGAATGCCGCCGCCGCGACGCGCGATCGCTTCGTAGGAGACGCCTTCGAGGCGCTGCTCGAACTCGCCGGCGCGGCTCCCCCCGTACACGAGGTGGGTGTGGCAATCGACGAGGCCCGGCGTGATCCAGGCCCCGCCCGCATCGTAGCGGCGCACGCCGTGGGAGACCGGCCCGGGCAGCGCGTCCATTGCCCCCACCCAGGCGATGCGCCCGCCCGCCACCGCGATGGCGCCGGGCTCGATCGCTCCGTACGGCGCGCTCGCACCGGGCGCCATCGTCGCGAGCCGTGCGTTCACCCAGAGCGCGTCCCAAGTGCCGTCCACGGTGTCGCCTCCTTTGAACTCGGTCTTCCGGACGCCGACAATTCAGCACTCTCGGCGGGTTTTGACAAGGCGGTGCAGGTTGCGGCTCTTCGCCGAACGCGCGTTGCTCGCTTCGGGGTGGGCGGACGGAGTCCTCCTGGAAACAGGCGGCGAGGGGCTGATTCGCGCTCTGACGACCGGAGTCCGCTGCCCCCCTCCGGACTGCGAAAGGGTCGCGGGGGCAGTCCTTCCGGGGATGCCCAACCTGCATTCGCACGCCTTCCAGCGCGCCTTCGCCGGCGCGACCGAGCGGCGCGGCCCCGGCGGGGACAGCTTCTGGACCTGGCGCGAGGCGATGTACCGGCTGGTATCGAAGGTCGATCCCGACGCTCTCGAGAGCGTCGCCACGCAGCTCTTCGTGGAGATGCTGGAGGCGGGGTACACCTCGGTCGGCGAGTTCCACTATCTCCACCACGACCGGGACGGCCGCAGCTACGCATGCCTCACGGAGACCTCGGAGCGCATCGTCGCGGCCGCGCAGCGCACGGGCATCGCGCTCACCCTGCTGCCGGTGCTCTACACTGCGTCCGGCTTCGGGGGCGAAGCGCCGGCCCCCGGGCAACGCCGCTTCGTGAACGACAGCGAGCGGTACGCCCGCCTCCTGGAAACGCTCTTCTCGCGCCACGGCCGGCGCGAGGGAATGCGCATCGGCGCCGCACCGCATTCGCTGCGTGCGGTGACCCCGCAAGACCTCCGCCGCGCCCTGCGGACGCTCGAGGATCTCGACCCCGATGCGCCCGTTCACATCCACGTCGCGGAACAGGTCCGCGAGGTGGAAGACTGCGTGCGCTGGTGCGGGCGGCGCCCGGTGGAGTGGCTGCTCGAGCACGCCGGAGTCGACGGGCGCTGGTGCCTGGTCCACGCCACCCACCTGACGGAGGCGGAGTGCGCGGCGCTGGCGGCGAGCGAGGCGACGGTCGCTCTCTGCCCCACCACCGAGGCGAACCTCGGGGACGGGTCCTTCCCCGCCGCCGCGTTCCTGGAGGCCGGGGGGTCCTTCGGGATCGGCTCCGACAGCCACGTCTCGGTGAGCCCGGTGGAGGAGCTGCGCTGGCTCGAGTACGGCCAGCGCCTCGTGCACCGCCGCCGCGCCCTGCTCGCGTCGGAAGGCACTCCCTCGGTGGGACGCACGCTCTACGAGCACGCGGCCCGCAACGGAGCGCGGGCGCTCGGGCTGGCGGCGGGCGCGCTCGAAGCGGGCCGGCGCGCCGACCTCGTCGCGATCGACACCGGCCTCCCTGCGCTCGCGAGCCGGTGCGGAGACGAGCTCCTCGACGCGATGGTGTTCGCCGGCAACGTCAACCCGGTGCGCGACGTGATGGTGGGCGGACGGTGGCGGGTCCGCGAAGGACGCCATCGCGCGCGCGGTCCGGTCCGGCGGCGCTTCGCGGAAACCCTCCGGAAGCTTCGGGATGGCTGATCCCCGCCGGGCGGCGCGGCGAGGAGGGCAGGTCCTCTGTGTTGCGAGCCAGGGCTCTTCAAAAGTCGGCTTGACGGCTTCAGACTCCGAGCTTCGGGAT
>CAYFYD010000089.1:0-11789 GCA_964347195.1 uncultured Ectothiorhodospiraceae bacterium | reverse complement strand
CGAGCCGCGTGAAGACTTGAGGACAACCCGGGAACTCTCATCGCTCGGACGGCGATACTCCACCGATACCGCCCCGTCGCGCCACGCAGTCGTCGCGGGTGCTGGGGCTGCGTTGCGAGATTCGAACGTTACCTCGAAATCGAGGAGACGACCCCCAGGCATCGGTTCCGTAAAGCCCATCGAGAAGGATTTCGAGCTTTTCGCACCTCCGCCTCGGCGGTGCACGATCTCCGGGAATGCACCGAGGTCGTAAGGAGCCTTGCGAAAGTCCGGCGCACCGCTCCCGTGGGCGGTATCCCAGATCGCCTGCACTGCCGCAAGAAACGATGTCTTCCCGGTGCTGTTCTCTCCGACGAGAAGCGTGAGCGGCGCCAAGCGTGCGGTCTGTCGCTCGCGGAAGCAACGAAAGCCCCGCAGCCAGATTTTCCGGAACTGACGGTGGCTCATGACCGTCCCTTCTTACCCCGTGCCCAGCCAAAGATATACCAGCCCGAGCGGCTCCACCCGCCGCGCCTGCACTTCCTGGAGCTCCCGGATCCGGGCCGGCTCGGTTGCGAGGTCGCGGTCGAGCTGGGCGAGGCGGGTGCGCCAGGATGCGATGTCGGCCTGACGCTGGCGCTTCTCGTCCTCGCCGAACCCGATCGTGAGCTGGCCCCCCCGGCCTCGTGCCGGCCAAGCTCCATAGCAGGGTGGAGAAGCTGTTGGAGTGGCCATCGTGAGGTGTGGTGGACAGGAACAGGCGGGGCTCGAAGTGCCCTCCGAGCTCGCGGATGACGCGGGTGAACTTCGTCTCGATACCGTAACGCCCGCCGCTCGACGGTGCGGCGTAATGGGCTTCGTCCAGGATCAGGAGGCTGCCCGGCAGCAACTCGCCCCGCCACTCGCGCATGGGGTCCGTGCAGGTCGGGTCGATGAGAAGGTTGTGCAGGAAGGCACTGAAATGGCGGGGCGAGTCGAAGCCCCTCGCGCCGATGGCGCTCCATGCTTCCTGCTCCCGGATGCACCGGTCGATCTCGAAATCCCGATACACCTCCAGGGTCTGCCCCTGGGCGTCGTCGTCCGCGCACGCGAGACTCACCCGCAGTGACGTGGGCGGGGCGGCGTCCTCCACCGCCTCCACCAGCCCGTGTCTCGAGCGCACCTCGACGAGCTCGCCAATGCGCGGCGAGCGTTCGGGCAGCAGGCTCGTGGATTGGTTCAATGTCGGCCCCGAGTTTCCTGGTCCTCTCCCGCGGGATCCTCTGACCGATGAAGCGGTAGCCCAGGCCCGTGCGGATCGTCCTTGACACCAACGCCCCGAGGTGGAGATTACGTCTCATTGAACCATTGGAACACATCTCCATAATATGGAAACCTGATTTACGACACCCCCCCTGGCCGGAATCCGCATCGACTCAGGGCGCGCGGGACGCGCCTCGCCGCGGGATCGGGCGAGCACGAGCACGCAAGACGAGCAGGCACCATGAGCACATCGCAGGAACAATTGAGCAAGATCGAGCGGGAGTCCGGATTCGTGGCCGCGCTCGACCAGAGCGGGGGCAGCACGCCGAAGGCCCTGCGCCTCTACGGCGTCGAGGAAGGCGCGTGGACGAACGACGACGAGATGTTCGCGATCGTCCACGCCATGCGCACCCGCATCATCACCAGTCCCAGCTTCGACGGCGACCGCATCCTCGGCGCCATCCTCTTCGAGAACACCATGGACCGCGAGATCGGGGGCAGGCCCTCGGCCCGCTATCTCTGGGAGGAGAGGCGCGTCGTGCCCTTCCTCAAGGTGGACAAGGGGCTTGCGGCGGAGGCCGACGGGGTGCAGCTCATGAAGCCGATGCCCCAACTCGACGCCCTGCTCGCGCGCGCGAAGGAGAACGGGGTCTTCGGGACCAAGATGCGCTCGGTCATCAAGCTCGCCGACCCCGCCGGGATCGAGGCGGTGGTGAGCCAGCAGTTCGAGATCGCGCGCCGGATCGTCGCGGCGGGTCTGGTGCCGATCATCGAGCCCGAGATCGACATCCACAGCCCGGAGAAAGCCGCGGCCGAGGCGCTGCTCAGGGCGGAGCTGCTCGCCCACCTCGATCGGCTCGACCCCGGGGAGCGCGTGATGTTCAAGCTGACCCTCCCGGAGGAGGACGACTTCTACGCGGAATGCGTGCGCCACCCGAAGGTGCTCAAGGTGGTGGCGCTCTCCGGAGGCTACACGCGCGAGGAGGCCAACGCGCGGATGTCGCGCAACCGGGGGGTGGTCGCGAGCTTCTCGCGCGCATTGACCGAAGGGCTGAACGCCGGCCAGAGCGAAGCCGAGTTCGACGCGATGCTCGATGCGTCGATCCAGAGCATCTTCCGGGCCTCGCAGACCTGAGCGCGATACAGGAGCTCCCCGCGGGAGCCGGTGAACGGTGCGCGGAAGCGCCGCGCGCTTGGAGGTGAACGCTCACTCACGCCCTCGGCCGCGCGGATGCAACATAGCCGCCATTCCCATAGCCGTCATTCCGGCGGACCCATGGCCGCCATTCCCATGGCCGTCATTCCCGCGGAAGCGGGAATCCATCTTTCGTCCGCGCGGGTGCGGGCGCAACTCCGGAGGTCTCCCCATGCCCATGATCAGCGAAGCCACTCCGGTCGCGTTCGCCGATCCCCTGCCCGGTGCGGTCGACGTCGTCGTCATCGGGGCCGGCGTGGTGGGCACCACGACCAGCTACTTCCTCGCCCGGCGTGGGGTCCGGGTGCTGCTCTGCGAGAAGGGCCGGGTGGCGGGGGAGCAGTCGAGCCGCAACTGGGGCTGGGTCCGGCAGCAGGGGCGCGACTGTGCCGAGCTCCCGATCATGATGGAGTCCAACCGGATATGGCGCGGCCTCGCCGAGCAGAGCGGCGAGCAGGACGCCGCCTTCACCGAGGCCGGCTGCCTCTACCTCGCGGCGAGCGAGGCGGACCTCGCCCGCTTCGAGTCGTGGTACGAGATCGCGAAGCAGCACCAGCTCGATACCCGCATGCTCTCGGCTCGGGAGGCCGCGGCCCTCGTCCCCGGGATCGAGGGACGATGGGTCGGGGGCATGCTGACCCCGAGCGACGGCCGGGCCGAGCCCTTCGTCGCGGTCCCCGCCCTCGCCCGCGCCGCCCGCCGGGAGGGCGTCACCGTCATCGAGGACTGCGCGGTCCGCACGCTCGAGACGCAGGACGGGCGCGTCTGCGCGGTGGTGACGGAGAAGGGCAGGGTGCGCACGGGGGCCGCGGTGCTCGCCGGCGGTGCGTGGTCGACCGCTTTCGCGGCCAACGCGGGGGTCGACCTGCCCCAGCTCACCGTGCGTTCCACCGCCGCGCGCACTCGACCGGAGCCGGACCGGGCCTTCGCCAACGTGTCCACTCCCGGACTCACGGTGCGCCGCCGCGCCGACGGCGGCTACACCATCTCCACCGGGGACCTCGCGGAGCACTACGTCGCACCCCGCTCCTTCAAGGACCTGGCGAAGTTCCTCCGGCTGATCAGGATCTCGGCGCGGGACCTGCGCCTGAAGCTCGGGCCGCCCGCGAACTATCCGGGCGCCTGGGGCGCGAAGCGGCGCTGGAAGGGGGACGAGACGAGCCCCTTCGAGCGCATGCGGGTGCTGAACCCGCCCCCCTCCGAGACGGTGCGCCGCCGCCTGGAGAAGCGGCTTCCGCAGCGCGCGCCCTGGCTCGCCCGGCTCGGCATCGCGGAGATCTGGGCCGGCATGATCGACGTGACTCCGGATGCGGTGCCCTATCTCTGCGAGGCGTCCTCGCCGAAGAGCCTGTACATCGGCACCGGCATGAGCGGTCATGGTTTCGGCATCGGACCCGGGGCCGGCCGGGTGCTCGCGGACCTGGTGCAGAGGCGGTCGCCGGGACACGACCTCTCGCGTTTTCGCCTGAACCGCTTCCGGGACGGCTCCGCGATCGTCCCCGGGCCGTACTGACTCCCGCTCTCGCGGGGGTCCGCCCATTTGGTCTTCGTACTCCGCTTCGCTTCTCGGCTGACTCCCGCTCTCGCGGGGGTCCGCCCCTGATGCCGGCGTGACCGAGAGCCGCCGGAAAGGGGTCGAGCCCTACCCTCGCCCTCGTCGGCCGCGCGCGGGGCGCCACAGGTACACGAGCCAGTAGACCAGAGCGACCAGCACCGTCCCCCCTGCCATGTTGCCGGCGGTGACGAAGAAGAGGTTGTGGGCGAAGCCGAGCATTTCCGTAGCGTCCACGGCCGAGTCGCCGGTCGCCAGACCGATCGGAATGAGGTACATGTTGGCGACCGAGTGCTCGAAACCGAGTGCGACGAACGCGGATATCGGAAAGACGATCGCGAAGATCTTCCCGACCACCGTGTGGGCGGCGAAGCAGAGCCATACCGCCAAGCAGACCAGGGCGTTGCAGAGGACCCCGCGGAAGAAGGCCTCGCTCCAGGACAGGTCCAGCTTCGCCCGGGCGATCGCGGTGGCGGTCTCGGCGATGGCCCCGCCGGCCAGCTCCAGCGTGCCCGATAGCAGCACGGCGAGCGCGGTGGCGAGCGCGCCGGCGAAGTTGCCGACATAGACCAGCAGCCAGTTGCGCAGCACCCGGCCGGTGCCGACTTGGCGATCCGCCCACGCCATGGCGATGAGGTTGTTGCCGGTGAAGAGCTCCGCGCCTCCGATCACCACCAGGATCAGGCCGAGCGAGAAAGCGAGCCCGCCGAGCAGGCGGGTGGGTCCGAAGCCGAGCTCGGAGCCGCTCACGACGACGGTGTAGGTCATCGCCCCGAAGGCGATGAACGCGCCCGCGAGCGCGCCGAGCACCAGGGTCTGCAGGGTGGGAAGCTGCGCCTTGGCGACCCCGGCCCGTTCGACGCGCCGCGCGATCTGCGCCGGCGCATAGGCGTCGATGTCGAACGACGCGGAGCTTTCAGGTCCGTCCACTCGCGTTCTCCGGGTCGACCCGCTCGGCGCCGCCCGGACCGGGGTGCGCGTGCCGGCTACCCCCGCCCCACGAAGAGGCGCCGGGCGGTCTCGCCCACGATGTTGTCGATGTCCCGGTCGTCGATGACCCCGCGGTGGTGCACGCGGAAGGTGTCGAGCGTCTGGCGGTAGTTGCAGAAGCGCTCCACGTTCGGCATGTCGGTGCCCCACATGAGGCGCTCCGAGCCGAGCGCCTCCACCAGCCGCTCGGTGAGGGAGTGAAGCTGCGGGTAGGGATAATCCCACACGTTGCCGAGCGAGATGTGGTAGAGGAGCTGAAGCCTCGCTCCGGACGCGCGGAAGGGATCGAAGACCGCGTCCGGCAGCGAGACCCGGCCGCCTTCGATGAACATCCGCCACGGAAACCCGTGGGTGAGCACCGCCGGCACGTCGGGATAGCGCTCGAGCCATCCCCGCCAGACGCGAAGCTCCGCGAGGTAGCCCTCGAGGTCGGGACGCGGGCCGGGCGGGATGATGGTGAACAGGACCGGTCGCCGGAGCGCGGCGACCCCGTCCCAGAAGGTCCGGCAATCGGGGCCGTCCCATGGCGCGTGGTTCCCGTTGCGGAAGCGTGCGTTCACCACGAACTGCAACCCCGCGAGGCCCTGCGAAAAGGCGCGTTCGACCTCCAGCCCCTGACCCTCGGGGTCGCGGTCGATCTCCCATTCCTTGATGCTCGCGAGCCCGATCAGCCGGTCGGGGAAGTGCCGCACGCAGTCGCCGAGGTAGTCGTTCAGCAGCCCCATGATGGGATTGGTGTGCAGCACGGCGTGGTCCACGCCGAGGTAGTCCATCTGCGCGACCATCGTCTCCGGCGGGTGGGAGAGATCGCTCATGTACGGCGGCAGGTACTGCTTGGCGTAGTCCTCGCCGTCCACCGTCCACACCAGGCGCCCATGGCCTCCCGATCGGAACGCCACGTCCTTCAGTCCCGCCAGGGTGCCGTCGCCGGGGTCGGCGAGCATGGAGTTGTCCCCGGTCCGGGCGCGGTCGCGCAGCCGCCACACCGGCTGGTGGTGGTCCGCCATCTCGCGCTGGACGTAGCGCAGGTGGTCCGCCGCGCTCGGGAAGCCGTTCGCTTCCCCGAGCGGAGGAAAGCAGTAGGCGTGAGCGTCGATGATCATGTCGGCCCCTCCCGTGCGGGTGTCCGCGCTGCGGCCTGTGCGAAGGTTCGTGGTCTCCCGGATCCCTCCCGGCGCATGCGCCCGCCGGCGAGGGCTACTTGATCTTGCCGCGAGCGAGCACCGGCCAGGTCGCTTCGACCCGGTCTCCCCGGGTCGCCACCATCTCGTCGTGCAGGAAGACGGTGGTGTCGCCGTAGCCTACGACCCATTCCAGCCGGTCCCCGACTTTCAGCGAGGAATCGGGTCGGGTGAGGTTGACGACCCCGTGCTCGGCGCTCAGGCGCACGGTGTCGACGTGGTCGAGGCCGATCGCGCGCGGGGTCGCGATGTCCATGCTCATCGCCTTGCGGCCGGCGTCGGTGATGATGCGCTGCGGGGTCGGGCGGCTGGTGACCGTGGACATCACGGTCAGGGCCAGGGGGTGGTCGATGCCCCAGCTCTCGTAGAGCACGTCGCTGAAGATCCCTCCGCCCGCCTGGATCTCGGTGACGCCCTCGATGCCGGCGGTGATCCGGAACGTGCCGGTGCCGCCGCAGCTCACGATCCCGGCATCGAGCCCCGCCTCCCGGCACTGGCGGGCGGTGGCGACGAGCTTGCCGACCGCTTCTTCGCAGCAACGCCGGCGTTCGTCCATCGGCCGGCCGAGACAGTGCGCCTCCCACGCCATCACCCCGCAGAATCGCAGGCCCGGGAGCGCGCTCAGGCGCCGGGCGAGCGCGACGGTGGACTCCCCGGGCGGGACGCCGGCGCGCTGCATGCCGTTGTCCACCTCCACGATGACGCGCAGGCGCTTGCCGCGCGCGTGTGCCGCCGCGCTCAGCTCCTCGCCGTTCGCGGTGCTGTCGACGGCGACGACGACATCGGCGCGGTCCAGGAGCGCGGCGAGGCGTTCCGCCTTCCGTTGCCCCACCACCTGGTTGGCGATGAGGATGTCCCGGATCCCGGCGTCGGCCATCACTTCGGCCTCGCCGAGCTTGGCGCAGGTAATGCCGAGCGCCCCCGCCGCTATCTCCAGGTGCGCGATCTCGGGGACCTTCTGGCCCTTGGTGTGAGGCCTCCAGCCCACCCCGTGCCCGCGGAAGAACGCGGCCATCTCCGCCACGGTGCGCTCGACCCGATCCAGGTCGACGAGCAGGGCGGGGGTGTCGAGGTCCTGCTTCCGCATGGGACGAGCGCTAGTCGCCTTCCCAGTGGAGCTGGTTGAGGAAGCGCCGGGTGCGCGCATTGTCGGCCCGGTGGAAGATCTTGTCGGGCGGCCCTTCTTCGAGGATCACCCCCTCGTCGAACATCACCACCCGGTCCGCCACCCGCTCCCCGAACTGCATCTCGTGGGTGACGACGAGCATGGTCATGCCCTCGTCGGCGAGCCGCTTCATGACCGTGAGCACCTCGCCCACCAGCTCCGGGTCGAGGGCCGAGGTGACTTCGTCGAAGAGCATCACCTTCGGCTCCATCGCGAGCGCACGGGCGATCGCGACGCGCTGCTGCTGGCCCCCCGAGAGCTGACCCGGCTTTGCCTCCAGCTTGTCGCTCAGGCCTACTTTGTCCAGCAGTTGCGCGGCGTGCTCCCGGGCCTGCTCCCCCGACATCTTCAGCACGGTGCGCGGGCCCTCCATCACGTTCCGGATCGCGCTCATGTGGGGGAAGAGGTTGAACTGCTGGAAGATCATGCCGATGTTGCGCCGCACCTTCGGAAGGTCGGTCCTGGGGTCGGTGATCTCCATGTCCTCGAGAAAGATCCGGCCGCGGTTGGGTTCTTCGAGGCGGTTGAGACACTTGAGGAAGGTGCTCTTGCCCGAGCCGCTCGCGCCGATGATGACCACCACCTCGCCGCGCCGCACCTCCATGGAAACCCCGTTCAACACCTCGAGGGCACCGAAGCTCTTGTGCAGATCCTCCACGCGAACCACAACGTCGGCCATCGTCCTGTCAGCTCCTCGTCATTCCCGGGTACGGTATCTGTGGTAGAGCCAGTTGACCCCGATCGACTGGGGGAAGGTGATCACGAAGTAGATGAGCGCGCAGACGGTGAAGATCTCCACCGGACGGTAGGTGTCCACCGCGAGGAAGCGGGCCTGGTACATGAGCTCGGTCACCCCGATCGCGGACACCAGCGAGGTGTCCTTGAACAGGCTGATCCACATCGTGCCGATCGGCGGGATCATGCGGGTGATCGCCTGCGGGATCACGATGCGGCGCATCACCTGGGCGTCGGTCATGCCGAGCGCGAGGCTCGCCTCGGTCTGGCCGCGCCCCACCGAGGTGATCCCGGCCCGGTAGATCTCGGCCATGAACGCCGCGATGTTGAGGCCGAAGGCCACGAGGCCGGAATAGAAGGGGGAGAAGGCGATGCCGGTGACGAGCGGCAGCACGTAGAAGACCCACACGATCTGCACCAGCAGGGGGGTGGTGCGGAAGAGCTCCGTGTAGCAGTACGCGATGCCGCGAAGCGCCGTCCACGGGCTGAGCCTCGCCAGTGCGATCACCATCCCCAGGATCGCGCCCGCGAGCATGCTGAGGATCGACAGCGCGATCGTGAGCCAGATGCCGCTCAGCATGATGGGGAAGTTCTCCCACACCACGTCGAAGTGCCACTGGTAGGGCATCGTCCCCTTGCCTCCTCAGTCCACCCCGAAGCGCCGGTGGAGGTGGTTGACGATGAAGGCCTGCGGGATGGTGAGCGCCATGTAGATGATGGCGACCACCGTCAGCACCTCGACGGTGCGCAGAGTGAAGGCGGCGAGCGACTGCGCGCTCCACATGAGGTCCTGCAGGGTGACCAGGGAGACGAGCGCCGAGTCCTTGAAGAGGGTGATGAACTGGCTGCCCATCGGGGGGAGCATGCGGGTGACCGCCTGCGGCAGCACGACGCGGGTCATCACCTGTCGGGGCGTCATGCCGAGCGCGAGCCCCGCGTGGCGCTGCCCGCTCGCGATGGAGAGGATGCCCGCGCGGTAGATCTCGGCCAGGTACGCGCTCGCGTAGAGGCTGAGCGAGATGGTGCAGGCGGCGAAGGGGGTGCCCCGGATGCCGGTCAGGATGGGGAACGCGAAGTCCACCCAGACGAGCTGGGCGAGCAGCGGGGTGCTGGGGAAGATGTCGATGTAGACGCTCGCGACGATGCGCAGGGACGCGAGCGGGGCCATGCGGACCAGCGCGATCACCAGCCCGAGGAAGACCGCGATGACCATCGAGAGCGCGGAGACCTGCACCGTGACCACGGCCCCGGCCATCAGGAAGCCGAGGTGCTCGAACACGGCGGCGAAGTTCCACTCCACGCTTGCGCCTCCTCGAGTAGTGCCCCGCCCGTCGCCGGCGGGGCCGTCAGCGTTGATGCTCAGGCCCCCCGGCCCGCGTCACGGCGCGGGCCGGGGGCTGAAGGAACGGAGCCCTTGCCGGCTCTTACTGCTTGATGTACTGCGGGTCGCTGTACTTGACGAGCGAAGCGGCGATCTGGTCCTGCATGTCGGCCACCACCGCCTCGAGGAAGGTCTTGAACGCGGGGTCGCCGTAGTTGAAGGCCATCCCGATCGGGAAGGGGATGTCCGAGTTGTTGATGCAGAACTCCGGGCTCTCCGGAATGATCCGGATCTCGGGGTACTCGGCGGCCATGACGAAGGCGAGGGCGTCGTCGATCGGCGCGACGTCGATGCGCTTGGTGAGCACGTCCTCGATGCGGTGCGCGCCGCTCACCTGCTGCACGATGCTGTCTATGGTCGCTTCGGTGTACTTGTCGACGATGCCGTGCTCGGTGCCGGTGCCGGTGTAGGTTCCGATGCGCACGCCGGGCTGGTTCATGTCCTCGAAGGTCATGATCGGGCTGTCCTGGAGCACGATGTAGCAGGTGCCGGCCTCGGTCCAGTTGACGAAGTCGACCACCTTGCGCCGCTTCTCGGTGGCGAAGAGCGGCGCGATGGCGAGCTCGAACTGGTTGCCCTGGATGCCGGCGATGATCACGTCCCAGCCCGAGGAGACCGGGGTGATGTCCACGCCGAGCTCCATCGCGACGCGCTGGCCGATCTCGAAGGCCGCGCCGAAGTACTGGCCGGTGTTCGGATCCTGGCCGAGCCACGGCGGGGCGATCGCGACGCCCACCTTCATCTCACCGTTGCCCTTGATCTGATCGATGATGGCGCTCTCGCCTTCCATGGGAGCCATGATGTCGTCGGCGACGGCCGATGAGCCGAAGCCTGCGAGGAGCAGAGCGCCGGCCGCGAGGGAAAATCCACGGGATACAAGCTTCATTACGAGGTCTCCTGCCGAGTGGGTGACGGCCCGATGCTGGTCATTGCCGGGACCGACCGGCGCGACCTTTATCACAGTGGACAGGGGCTATCAATTGCGGCCCCGGCCGCGGCCAGGACCAGGGCCATTTCATGCTGGCTTGGCATCCGCTCCAGGTAGGTCGGGGCGGCCCCATCCGTGCCCTCACGGTGGTCGGTGGGCTCTGTGGGCGGTGCCCATCGGCCCGATGGCGTTTGACCCCGTCATCCGGGCGACCGATTCCGCTCCGGGACCGTAGCGTGAGATCACCCTGCGGCGGCAGCCACGGCGCCGAAGCGGCCCGGCCGAAGCCCGGCACCCGCTACGCCAGGCGGACAGAGTCGAACTGATGCACTACCGGCGGCCACGGCGCGCTCGCGTCGCCCGCCCGCCCGCGGCTTCGGCGCGGAACAGGTAGAGCCCGCTCGCGATGATCAACGCGGCGCCCGCCACCACCGCGGGCGCGGGGACGGTGCCGAAGATCAGGAACCCGAAGAGGCTCGCCCAGACCATGCTGGTGTAGACGAAGGGTGCCACCAGGGTCACCTCGGCGTGACGGTACGCCTCGATCATGAAGTACTCCGCGAAGCCGACCAGCACCCCCGCGAGCCCGAGGAGCAGGAGCTCCCGGGCGCTCGGCAGCTCCCACCCGAGGGCGATGCTGGCGAGCGATGCCACCACGACCACCGAGGTGCCCGCGAGGTAGGTCGAGGAGGAGGAATCGCGGTGGCTCAAGTGCCGGGTGATGACTTCCCGCACCCCCCCGCACAGCGCGCCGCCCAGGGGGAGCAGGAGGACCCAGGTGAAGTGCGGCGTGCCCGGGCGCGCCATCACCACGATTCCGGCGAAGCCGGCGAGCGCAGCGAGGATCCGTCGCGTGTTCAGACCTTCCCCGAGAATGATGACCGCCAGCACGAAGGAGAAGAGCGGCGCCGCGAAGAGGATCGCCACCGCGTCGGCGAGCGGCAGGTGGCGCAGCCCGAGAACGAAGAGCGACATGCCCGCCGCCGCGAGCAGCCCGCGCAGCAACTGAAGGCGCGGAGAGGCGAGCCTGAACGACACGCGGCCGCTCTCGCGCCACGCGAAGAGGAGGCCCAGGGTCAGGGCCACCGCGGCGCGCAGGCAGACGATCTCCCCGATGGGAAGCTCCGTGGAGAGCAGCTTCACCGTCGCGTCGTTGAGCGACACTACCGCGCACGCGGCGACCATGAACGCGATGCCGATGATCGCCGAGCGGGGGCGCGTCGGACCTCTCACGAAATCGCCTGTCCGGGAGTGCCGTGGATTACGCCGTAGCCCGGTGGCCGACGCGGGACTGCCGCGGGCGGGCCCGACGCGGCGCCGGTGGCGTTGGGCCGACAGCATCGCCCCGGAGGCCCCGCGCGCGCAAGGAGGGGTGCCACGCCCACCCAGGACCATTCAGAAGTCGAGTTGCGGGGGTCGAAGTACTGGAATCAGGCGATGG
>CAYFYD010000088.1:0-11845 GCA_964347195.1 uncultured Ectothiorhodospiraceae bacterium | reverse complement strand
TGTTCTCTCGACCGTGTCCAATGAATTCAAGGAGCTATGTCGATCGCGGATCTCTTCGCCCGAAGTCGTCGTCAACCTGAGAGGCACGTGTACGTGTGAGGCACCACAGTAGCGTCCGCTCCGTCAGGGCAGAGCCATTGAAAGCGTCAATACCACATCTCCCCCCTTCGAACTGGTGATATACCATCCGGTGGCAATAGCATCGTCCCCGCCGGCCGGCGGTACCTCTCCGGGACGAGTTCGAGTGTCGTCGCGGCGGCCGGACGGGCCAGTCGATCCGGACCACACGAGGAGCGCTTCTCCATGGCGAGTGAACACGTCAAGACCCACCGTGAAGGCGGTGTCCTGCAGGTCACCCTCGACCGCCCGAAGGCCAATGCCATCGACGCGGAGACCAGCCGGGCGATGGGCGAGGTCTTTCTCGCGTTTCGCGACGACCCGGAGCTGCGGGTGGCCATCATTACCGGAGGTGGCGAGAAGTTCTTCTGCGCCGGCTGGGACCTGAAATCCGCCGGGGCCGAGCTCGAGGTCCTGGAGGAAGACTACGGGGTGGGCGGATTCGGCGGCATGCAGGACTTGCGAGACCTCAACAAGCCCATCATCGCCGCCATCAACGGGATCTGCTGCGGCGGCGGACTGGAGGTCGCCCTCGACGCGGATATCCTCCTCGCCGCGGACCACGCGACCTTCGCTCTGCCCGAGATCACCGTCGGCACCTATGCGCCGACCGCGTGCATCGCGTTGCCCAAGCGCATCCCCTACCACATCGCGATGGAGCTGCTGCTCACCGGCCGCTGGTTCGACGCGCAAGAGGCGCATCGCTTCGGCCTGGTCAACCGCGTCGTGCCCGCCGGCGAGCTGATGGACGAAGTCTGGGAGCTCGCGAGGAAGCTCGCGGAGGGACCGCCGCTCGTGCAGGCGGCCACGAAGGAGATCGTTCGCGACGCGGAGAACAAGAAGTTCCAGGACGCGCTCAACAAGGTCAACGCCCGGCAGTACCGCAGCGTCGAGATCATGATCCCGAGCGAGGATCGGAAGGAGGGTCCGCGCGCCTTCCTGGAGAAACGCAAGCCGGTGTTCAGGGGGCGATGAGCGAGCCGCCTGCTCCCGCGCAGGCAGGTCCGCATGGCACGGGACCCCCGATACGACATCCTCTTCGAGCCGGTGCGCATCGGGCCGCTCACCGCCAGGAACCGCTTCTACCAGGTGCCGCACTGCAGCGGGTCCGGCGCGCAGTTTCCCCATACCCACGCGGCGATGCGCGCGATGAAGGCCGAAGGCGGCTGGGCGGTGGTCAACACCGAGTGGTGCTCGGTGCACCCGTCCACCGACCTCCTGCCGAGCCAAGCGTCCCGGCTGTGGACCGAAGAGGACGTGCGTGCCAACGCCCTCATGACCGAGGCGGTGCACCGCCTCGGCGCGCTCGCCGGCTGCGAGCTCGCGCATGCCGGGCTCACCGCCCACAACCGCTACAGCCGCACGCCGGGCATGGGCCCCTCGCCCCGGGCCGCGAACCCCCAGCACTTCCCGGGCCACGGGCGCGCGATGACCCGCGAAGACATCCGGGACCTGCGTCGCTGGCACCGGATCGGCGTGCACCGTGCGATTCGGGCCGGATTCGACCTCGTCTACCTCTACGTGAGTCACGGCATCACCGTGTTCACCGACTTCCTCTCGCCGCGGATCAATCAGCGCAGCGACGAGTACGGCGGGAGTCTCGAGAACCGGGCGCGACTGCTTCGGGAGACGCTCGAGGAGGTGATGGACGAGGCGAAGGGGCGATGCGCGGTGGCGGTTCGCTTCTGCGTGGACGAGGAGCGGGGGCCGGACGCGATCACTGCCGAGGACGGCCGCGCGGTGATCGAGATGCTGGCCGAGGTGCCCGACCTCTGGGACGTCAACGTCGGCGGACCGGACGACATGCTCTCCTCGCGCTTTCGCAAGGAGGGCTGGCAGGAGCCGGCCATCGCCTTCGTCAAGCAGGTGACCTCGAAGCCGGTGGTCGGAGTGGGGCGCTTCACCAGCCCCGACACCATGGTCTCCATGGTCAGACGCGGCGTGCTCGACTTCATCGGCGCGGCGCGGCCCTCGATCGCGGACCCCTTCCTGCCGCGCAAGATCGAGGAGGGGCGGCCCGAGGACATCCGCGAGTGCATCGGCTGCAACGTGTGCCTGGCGTCCAACATGCTGACGGTGCCGATCCGTTGTACGCAGAACCCGACCATGTCCGAGGAATGGCGTCGCGGCTGGCATCCGGAGCGCGTTCCCGGACGCGCCACCGACGCGCGGGTGCTGGTCGTCGGAGCGGGTCCGGCCGGACTGGAGGCGGCACGGGCCGCGGCGGCACGGGGCTACGAGGTGGCGCTGGCCGAAGCCACCCGGAAGCTCGGGGGCCACCTGAACGCGCTCGCGCGGCTACCCGGTCTCGCCGAATGGCTCCGGGTGCGGGACTGGCGCGTCGCTCAGATCCGGAAGATGGCCAATGTAGCGGTCTACCGGGAGAGCCGCCTGGATGCGGATGAGGTGGTCGAGCTCGGCTTCGAGCACGTCGTGGTGGCCACCGGGGCGCACTGGCGCGGCGACGGGGTCGGGATCACCAACTTCTCCGCCATCACCGGCCACGAGCAGGGCCACGTCCTGACGCCGGACGAGGTCCTCGAGGGGAGGGAGGTCCACTCGCCGGTGGCGATCTTCGACGACGATCCCTACGTCATGGGCGGGGCGCTCGCGGAGCACCTTGCGAGGCAGGGGCACCACGTGGCGCTGGTGACCCCGGCGGCTCTGGTCTCCTCCTGGACTCAGTACACGTTCGAGGCGCAGCGGATCCATCGCCGTCTGGTCGCTCTCGGCGTCCAGGTCGTCCTGAACCACAACCTGCGCGCCATCGGCAACGGCACAGTGGAACTCGCGGGGATGTTCGGGGAGCCCACTTTCCGTCGCGACGCCGCGAGCGTCGTCCTGGTGACCGGGCGAAGCGCCGACGACGCGCTTGCGAAAGAGCTTCGCGCTCGCGTCGCGTCGGGCGCCGCGGGCGACATCCGATCGCTCCGTGCGGTCGGCGACTGCCTCGCGCCGGGGCTGATCGCCGAGGCGGTGTTCGGCGGCCACCGGGCGGCGCGCGAGCTCGATGTTCCGGATGTCGCCAACCTGCCCTTCCGGGTCGAGCAGGTCCCGGTCGCGTTCGAGCCGGCGTTGCCCGGGGCGACGACGTGAGCGCCGATGCGGCCGGGGCCCTTGAAGCCATCGCCCCCGGAGGGCCGCATCCGTGATCGGTTGACGAGTTTGCGTCTCGGTCAGGGCCTGTTCACACTATCCGTCGTCACCGTGTCGTCAGCTAACGAAGTCAAGGAGTCAGTCCGCAATCGCGCGGAGTCGCCGCGAAGCCGATGCTCCTCCGATGCGCACGCGGCTAGCGGTAACTCCTTGATTTCCGTATACGGCACGGGAGCGGGCGTCGTGAGTGCCAACAGGCCCCAGTCAATGGATTCCCGCTTGTATGGAACATCCGGTAAGCGATTGATTTGTGGGCCATGGATGGTGGTGCGTCAGGCGATTCCTCATACCCCAAAGCGCCCCTATGTTCCTTCCGCGACAGCGAGGGAGCGCAGCCCCCCTTGGCATGCTTTTCAAGGGAATGACGCTACTCAAAACGAGGGCTATTCCTCGTCTCGGGTACTGTTCAGTGTCATTCCCGCGTAAGCGGGAATCCATGTGCGCCAACCGAACACGGAAGCGGAGGGCCGGACCCTCGGGCGAGTCAGCGAGGCGTTCCCGAGGCCTCCCGCGTCGGGCGGAGGGTCTCGCCCAGCAGTCGCGCGACTTGGGTGTCCTCCACTTGCATGCCGTCCGGGAACAACATCCACTTTTCGGCGCCTCGACCGCGCAGCGTTTCCAGCCGGGCGCGGACTTCCCCCGGAGTGCCCCACAGGCACGGCGAACGCGAGACGATCCAGTCGTAGACGCCGAGCGCCTTCGCGCGTTCGACCAGCGTTCGACCTCGTCCCTCGGTGCCGTAGGCGGCCTCGATGTCCTGCGAATCCGCGTTGAGCGCGGTCAGCGCCGGGAGCAGGTCCTCGGGCACCCGTTTGCCGGCGGTGCCGCCGAAGGTCAGAAAGTGGGGGAGCCAGCCGAGGCTGTTCCCGGCCGCGGTGGCAGCGCTCTCAGCAAAGGTGATCTCGGCGTAGTGCCACACGTCGACCTCCGCCGGGTCGCGCCCGATCTCCGCGCAGGCCGCGGCTATCCGTTCGTCGGCCCAGCGCAGATCGTCCGGCGAGACGCCCACGGAGAGGATCAGCCCGTCGGCCACTTGAGAGGCCATGTGAATGGCCTTCGGTCCCGCACAGGCGACGTACACCGGCAGGTCGAAGGGTGCGAACCCGCGCCAGCTCTGAGAGAAGCGGTGGCCGCGCCAGCTCGCCGACTCGCCCCTGAGCAGCGCCTTGACAGCGAGGATGTACTCTCTCAGCTCCGAGACCCGGGCCGGTTTGAGCCCGACCCCCCACACCGCGCTGTCGCCGGTCGCGATCCCGCAGACGACCCGCCCTGGCGCCAGCTCCTCGAGCTGCAGAAAGGCCGCCGCCGCGATAGACGGGTGGCGGGTGACCGGGTTCGTGACGCCGGTGACGATCCCGCACCGCGATGTGTCGAGGGCCGCGGCGGCGCAGCTCAGGTACACATCGCGTTCGACCAGGGGCGTGTCGGGGACGCCGACCGCATGCAGCCCCGCCTCGTCGACCGCCCGCGCGACCGCGCGCATGTTACCCCAAGCGCCCTGCGACACGGTCAAGCAGACTTGGGGCAGGCGGGAGCCGGTCGTCGAAGGAGACGCCTTCGGCGCGCGCACCCCGACCGGGCTGTTCGTTCCTGCCCTCCCTACGTCTTGAACGACCACTTCTCGAACGCCCGGTAGGTATCGAGCGGGTGGGCGCCCATGAGGTCGTCACCGGTGTCGATCCGGTCGCTGATGCCGTGGACCCAGCTCTGGAACACCGGCACGACGGTCGAACCCTGGTCGTGCAGGATCCACTGAATCTCGTTGTAGAGCTCCTTGCGCTTGACGGGATCCAGTTCGACCCGGGCTTCGGCGACGAGGTTGGTGAACCGTTCGTCACACCAGTTGGTGTCGCCCCAGGCCGCTCCGCAGATATAGGCCAGCGTCAGTATGACGTCCGGCGTCGGCCGCGCACCCCACCAGCAGTAGCAGAACGGCACCTTGGCCCAGACGTTCGCCCAGTACCCATCGACCGGTTCCTGTACGACCTCGAGATCTATGCCCGCCCTCCTGGCGCTCTCGGCGTACAGCACGCCCGCGTCGATCGATCCCGTAACCGCTCCCGAGGCGTGAATCCGGATCTTCGTGCCCTCGTGACCGGACTTCTTCAGATGGAACCTGGCCTTGTCCGGGTCATAGTCGCGCTGCGGGATGTCCGCGTTGTAGAACTGATCGAAGGGCGGCACCGGATGGTCGTTGGCGAGCGATGCATGCCCGCGATAGATCTTGTCGCGGAGCTCCGCGCGGTCCACCGCGTACTTCATCGCCAGACGGAAGTCGACGCTGTCGAAGGGTGTCTTGTCCGCGTGCATCGGCATGGTGATCGTCGAGCCGCCGGATACGCTGACGACACGGATGCCCGGCTCGGCGTCGAGTCTCGCCGCCGTCTTCGGATCGACCGGCTGAATCACGTCGAACTCGCCGGTCCGAAGGCCCGTGCTGAGCGCCGGCAGGTCGTTCACGGACAGGAGCTCGAACGAGTCGAAGTAGGGCTTGCCCTCCTTGAAATAGTTCGGGTTGCGCCTGCCCGCCCCCCGGATGCCCGGCTCGAAGTCCTCGAGGATGAAGGGCCCGGTACCGACGCCGGACTGGTCGACCACGCCGTCCCGGGACGGACCGATCCCGAACACGTTCTGCCCGAGGTAGTACGCAAAGTCGGCCGCCGGCTCGCTCAGATCGAAGATCACGTCGTCGCCGTCGGCGCTGATGTCCGTGACGATCTTCATCATCGACGCGCCGCCGGAGGTCGTGTCCTCGCCCCGGTGCAGGTTCATCGAATCGATCACGTCCCGGGCCGTCAGGGTCTTGCCGTTGTGGAACTCGACGCCTTGGCGCAACCTGAACGTCCAGCGCTTTCCCTTGTCCGAATGCCACCACTCCGTCGCCAGATCCGCTTCCAGCCCCACTCGCCCGTCCTCGGTCTTCGTATAGTCGACCAGCTTGTTGCGAAGGGTCTCCAGCATCGTCTGGCTGTGGGTGGCGCCCGTGGACCAGGTGATGTCGAGCGTATCGGTGGTGGAGCCCCCGTCGACGCCGACCCGCACGTGGCCGCCCTTCTTCCGGGCCGCCGCGGCATTCCGGGTCCAGATTGCGGACGCGGTCGCGACGCCGACTCCCAGGGCGGCGGCCCGCTCGAGAAATTCGCGGCGGGACAGGCCCTTTCCCGCTGTGACTCGGCGCAGAGCGCGCTCGTCTCCTGGCATCTGATCGATCTTCATGACGGATACCTCCCCGCAAGCTCGTTGCGTTTTCTCTCACTGGCTCTGAAGCGCCTCTCCGCCTCGAACCACGCTAAAGGCGCCTCCTCCCCTTGACCAGTTCAAAGCCTCGATAGGCGGTATTGCGCATCTCAATGGTTGACCCGCACATCTCACCGGCCTCCTGCTGCGGACGCCGGTCCCCTCGCGGTGGGCGGGCGTACTCCGTCGAGCCACTTCAACATAGTCATAACATCGTCATTTCTGCGCACTGCATCGTCATTCCCGCGGAAGCGGGAATCCACGTCACTACTCTGCCTTCAGTGTCTCTCAGTCCGTGCACCCGCGGTCCAAGGCGTCTCGACGCCCGCAGCTCACGAAGCTCGGCGAGATATGTGGGCTGAGAACCCGAGGCCGCGGCGAGAAGACGAGGGTCGTGACGCCTCGGGGGTGAGCCCACCGCCGCCGGCGGCTCGAGCGGGCCGTGCACCTCGTCAGTTCCGATGAGCGGACCAGACTACCGGGAAGCGTTCGCAGTCGAGAACGTCGCCGTCGGCGAGCCCGGGGTTCCCGGTGGGTACGGACCCCTCTCCCGGCCGCACGCAGTACCGTGCATCATCACCCGCCCAGCGAACCGAGAGCGCGCGGCGCCGGTGAGCACCGGCGTTCCCCGGCGCGCCGTGGACGATCATGGCCTGAAACACCAGGCAGTCGCCAGGGGCCAGCGCGAATCTGGCGATGTCGTACCGCTCGCGATGCGCTTCGATGTTGGGCACCGGCGGCAGACCGGTGCCCTCGTAGAGGGCATCGTCCCTGAAGTGCAGTGGACTGAACGCTTCCCAGAGATGCGAGCCTCGCACGAACTCCACCGAGACGTCTTCCGGAACGGGATCCAGGGGGAGCCACACCGAGCAGACCTGTCGCCCGCTCACCGCCCAGTACGGCTGGTCCTGGTGCCAGGGCGATCGGCTCGCCGTGCCGGGCTCTTTGACCAGCAGGTGGTCATCGAAGTAATTGACCTTGCTCGCTCCCATCAAGCGCGCGGCGAGCTCCGCCGCCGGAGACTTCCGCACGAAACGGTCGAACGCGGGCCGCCGCAACGCAAGCTCCACGTCGATGAAGAAGCGACCCTGTCCGCCGTCGCTATCGAACTCCTCGGCAAAGGGTCCCGGATCGGCCATTGCGTTGTCGACCGCCTCGCGCAGGAAATCCACCCAGGAGGCGTCGAACACGTTGCGAAGCTCGACCACGCCGTCGCGCTCGTACGCCCGGCGCGCCGCCGCGGGGATCAAAGCAGACCCGGCCCGGGCCCCCACCAGGCGGGACGTCCTCAATCCGGTAGTCGGACCCAAGGGAACCCCACGTTAAGGGCGCCTCATGTCCATGACCAGTACGAATGGCCGAAAGGCGGTATCGGGCATCTCGATACCCCGCGAAGTCGCGGCGGCGGGGAGGCGAGAGGGGTCATGGCAGCCCCGCAAGCCGACATCGGAACGGATGAGCGGAGCCGGCCCCGAGCGAAGATGGCATCAGTCCGCGGAAAGGGCGGAACCATGGACGGCGGTCGCGAGCACCCTGAGCAATGCCGTCACGCTCCTCGGCGGCGTCAGGTCCGAGGAGAATAGTCCGAACTCGAGCGATGGCAAAGAGGGGAGGCCATCGACCTCCCCAAGAACCCGCAGCGTGGGTCTCAGGCATTCGCGAATCATGTAGGTGATGCCGAGCCCCGCCTCCACCGCGCTCACCACCGAGGCGAAGGTGGTGGTCGTATAGACCTCGCGCCACGCGATGCGATGCTCGTCGAGTGCCCTGAGCACACGCCAGCCCCAGCGCCGGTCGCTTTCTTCGATGAGAACCAGGGGCAGCACTTTGCCGGTGTCGACCTCGAAGTGACGGTTGCCCACCCACAGGATCGGGGTCATCCAGCGAATGTGCGGTTCGCGGGACATGTACTCCGTGGTGCCGAGCGCCAGGTCGATGCGACCCTCCCGGAGATACCCTTCCAGAATCGCCGACTGCGCGACCACGACCTCGATCTCTGTGGAGCGCCGCATCTCCACGAATTCGCGAAGAAGATGGGGAAGGCGACCGACGCTGAACTCTTCGGTCAGACCGAATCGAACCGTTCCGGTCACCGGATTTCGGTCCGCGCTCTCGAGGAGCTCGTGTAACAGACCCAGCACGCGGTTGGCATAGCTGTAGACGATCTCGCCCTCGTGGGTGAGAGTCACGCCTCGGGCATGCCGGTGCAGGAGCCGGGCGTTCACGATCTGCTCGAGCTGCTTGATCTGGGTGCTGATCGATGACTGCGACCGGTGCAGCAGCTCCGCGGCCCCGCTCATGCTGCCGCATCGGGCCACCGTGACGAGGCTGCGAAGCTGCGCGATGGCGGGCAGAGTCATCGGTCAGGCGGATAGGGTCGAGGAAAGGTATCGTCAGGTCTAATATCACATCGGTCGGTCGTACACACCTATTGAAAGTGCCGATGCCACGTTTCGCCCCTTCGAAGTGGTGACATTTCGTTGCGCGCTGATACCATCCTGCCTGCCTGAGCGCACGCGCTCCCGACGAGCCCGGCAAGCGCATGAAGTCTCGATCGCCCTGGCCCCCGGGAACAGCTCGCTCCGTCGCGGGCGAGCATCGGCTGAGGCCCCTGCTCTCGCCGCGCTCGATCGCCCTGGTCGGCGGCTCGCCGCGGGAGCGCTCGGTCGGCAACCTGACGATCAGGACCTTGGTCAAAGGCGGGTTTCGAGGCGACCTGAGCGTCGTCAACCCGAAGTACGATTCGGTCGAGGGGCTGGCGGCGTTTCCATCGATCCGCGACCTGCCGCGGCCCCCCGACCTCGCGGTGCTGTCGGTGGGGTCCCGGCGCATGGAGGCGCTGATGCGCGAGGCGATCGAAGCCGGCGCGCGCGCCGCGGTGGTGTTCGACTTCTGCCGCTACGAGGGCGATCGGGAGCCGGTCCTGCTGGAGCGCCTCACCGACATGGCGCGCGAAGCCGACTTCCCGGTCTGCGGCGGCAACGGCATGGGCTACTACAACTTCGAGACCGCGACCTTCGCGAGCTTTCAGGAGCCGGTCGCGACGACGCCCGGCCACATCACCGCGCTGTGTCATTCGGGCTCGGTCTTCGGATTGCTCGCAGGTGCCGCCGGTCGCTACCGCTTCAATCTCCTGACCTCGCAAGGTCAGGAGATCAGCGCCTCGCTCGGCGAGTACATGGACTACGCGCTCGATCTGTCCAGCACGCGCGTGCTGGCGCTGTTCGTGGAGGCGATCCGCGAGCCGGAGGGATTCATCGCCGCGCTGGAGAAGGCGAAGCGGCGAGGCGTCCCCGTCGTCGCCGTCAAGGTCGGGCGCACTGCGGAAAGCGCGCGCCTTGCCGCGACCCACGCCAGCGCCCTGACCGGAGACGACACCGCCTTCGATGCGTTGTGCCGGCGCTACGGGGTGCTGCGCACCGACGACATGGACAGTCTCATGGCCGCCGCGCAGATCTTCGCCCTGGGCAAGGAGATCGGCGACGGCAGGTTCGCGGCATTTCTCGATTCCGGCGGCCTTCGCACCCTGATGATGGATCTCGCGGACGCCGTCGGGGTCGAGTTCGCCCCGCTGGCCCCGGAAACGGTCGAGGCCCTGGCCGCACGCCTCGACTACGGACTGGAGCCCGCGAACCCGCTGGACGCCGCCGGTCTCTACCGCGAGAGCAAAGGCAACGTCATGGGCGAGTGTCTGGAGATCCTGGAGCGCGACCCCGGCGTCGCGATCGTCGCGCACGAGTACTACCGGTCCGACACCCTCCCCGGCAATCCCGAGGTCGGCGCGGCGGCGAAGCGCATGCCCGAGGTATCGGAAAAGCCCTATCTGCTGACCTGTTCGCAGGGCGCGGTCCCCAATCCCGGGTTCGCGAGCGAGATGCAGGATTTCGGGGTCCCGGTCGTCAACGGGGTCAAGCCGATGCTCGCCGGGGTGAAGTGCGTGTTCGACTACCGGGACCGCCGGAAGCAGGTCGACTCCCCGCCGGAGGCGCTCGACGCGGACCGGGCCGAGAGCTGGCGGAGGCGCCTGCGCCACGGCGCGCCGCCGGGTGAGGCGGAGATCCTTCGGATGCTCGCCGAGCTCGGGGTGAGCGCGGTCGAGAGCCTGGTGTGCGGCAGCGCGGGGGAAGCGGTGCTCGCCGCCGATGCGATCGGCTATCCGGTCGCGCTGAAGACCGCGGCGTCGGGTCTTCTGCACAAGTCCGACGTCGGTGGCGTGCACCTCGGCCTCGAGACGGAATCGCAGGTGCGCGCCGCGTACCGGACGTTGCACCCGCTCGGACCCGAGGTCAGCGTCGCGAGGATGGCGCCCGCCGGCGTGGAGGTCGCCTTCGGCATGGTGCGCGACGCGCAGTTCGGCCCGGTGGTCATGGCGAGCGCCGGCGGCACGCTGGTGGAGGTGCTCGACGACCGGGTCCATGCGCTCGCGCCCTTCGGCCGGCGGGAGGCGAGGCGTCTGCTCGAGGGGCTGAAGGTCTGGAGGCTGCTCCGCGGGGTGCGCGGGAGCGCGCCGGCGGATGTCGATCGACTGGCGATGCTGCTGAGCCGCTTCTCGGTCATCTGTCACGCGCTCGGAGAGGTCGTGGCGGAGATGGACGTCAACCCGATCATTGCGAGCGAGTCCGCGGTGCTGGCGGTGGACGCGGCGCTGGTGCCGGTGCCGGTGGCGTGATGAGGGAAGGGACGAGGTGGGGAGGCAGGGCATGCGCCGCGGCCGAACCCGATCTGTCGTGAGCTTGCGAGCGCCGGTCGGAGGAGCATCGAGCGCTCGCTCGCACGGCAACGAAGGGGAGCGTCCCCCTTCCCTCGCCGAGGCCGAAGCTCGCTTGAGCCTCGATGACTACGTCTCGCTCGACGGGCTGGCGCTCGCCGCGCTGGTTCGCGGCGGGCGGGCGACGGCGCGGGAGCTCGCCGCGCTGGCCTTCGAGGCGGCGCGACGGGTCAACCCGGTGCTCAACGCGGTCATCGAACTGCACGAGGATCGCCTGAGCGCGCCGGAACCGACCGGCGCGGCTCCGTTTGCGGGGGTCCCCCTGCTGCTCAAGGACCTCAGCGTGACCGAGGACGGCAGGCCCCACGAATGTGGATGCGAGCTGCTCGAAGGGCACGTCGCGACCCGGGATTCCGAGCTCGTGCGGCGCTTTCGCGCCGCCGGCTTCAATCTCATCGGTCGCACCACGACCCCCGAGCTCGGCTGGTCCGCATCCACCGAATGCCGGCTGACCGGCGTGACCCGCAATCCCTGGGACCCAGTCCGAAGCGCCGGTGGCTCGAGCGGCGGCTCGGCGGCGGCGGTCGCCGCCGGCGTGGTTCCCATCGCCCATGGGTCCGACGGGAG
>CAYFYD010000087.1:0-11854 GCA_964347195.1 uncultured Ectothiorhodospiraceae bacterium | reverse complement strand
CGGGAATCCATTCCGATCAACGAACCCCGAACCCCGAGTTTCGAAGAGCCCTGGGCCGACCCGCCGCTCGCTTGACTAGTGCCCAGTCAATGTGGACCATCGCTGCGTACGGCGTCGCGCCGGGGCGCGGCCGGTCGGTGTGGAAGTGTACGCGTGTTCCGGAGGAGCGGCATGCCCCAAGACTTGTCGGTCGACTGGCACGTCCAGCACTTGCGGCTCTCCGTGTTCTCGCCGCAGCCGGCTCGACCAGAGCCCGTTGACTCATGGGCGGACATCGTAGGCCAGGATGCTGACGAGACGCACATCAAGGGTGCTGGCAATCAGCGTGTCGTTACGCAGCAGGGACCCTTCCGTGGCGCGAGGATGCGTGCGGAGGTCCGAATCGACCGAATCGACTGGTTTCTCCTGCCTCCTCGCCCGCAGACGCCTGACGACAGGTCTGTCGCGGGGCCCTATGACGCCCTCATCGACCCGTTCCGTGCATGCATGCTTGCATGGCTTGATGCTGCCGGCCTCGTCACACACCGGATGGCATTTGGAGCCCAGTTGAGTCTTGGAGGAGGAGATCGCACGGAGGCCCTCGAGGTTCTTGCCGATATGCTTGCCACAGTGGAGATGGATACACGGAATACTTGGGACTTCGAGTACACCGTGAACAAGCGAAGAACGTCCAACGTCGTGGCCGATCTGATGATCAATCGGGTGGCCAAATGGTCCTTGGGCAGAGAGGTTCTTGGCGCGATCGAGCTGGCGTTCAACGGGGGGTCACCGAAGATGCAGACCAAGGACACCTATTTTCCCGTTCTCTCGCTGGACGTAAATACGATCCCGGAATATCCCGAGCCGCTGAAACCGCTCGGGCAACTCTTGGAAGAGCTGGTCAGTCTCGGGACAGAAACCGCCTTGAAGGGGGATGTGCCATGACCTCGGTGGCTCTTGAGCAGAAGAACGACACCGCTCCGCCTTCCGAGTGGCTGATGGATGACTCCGTGTCCGAGCGGCGCAAGCCCGATGCAGGCAGCCCCAAGTTCGCCATGCTGTGGATTGGCGTCATGCATACAACCGGCGTCGATGCCTTGCCTCGGAGAAGTCTCTCCTACGATCCAACATCGGAGACGGACCAGATTGTGCCGTACACTGCCCGTGCGATCGGCGATGCCGCTCTTTCCAGTGCTACGCAACCCGCTGATCCTGCATTAATCGACCGGGCCGCGTATGCGAGTCGGCTTGATCGGCTTCGTTCATTTTCCGAAGAAGACGGGATCGAATTCAGCGCCGTGTCCGAGCATGACTTTCTGGACTTCGCTTGCACTGAGCCGCAGACCAAGCTGGCGAGCCTCGTCCTGTTGGACAACGGGAACCTGCGGGCCGTGTGGAGGAGCGGTGAGCAGGAGGTGGGCGTGCAGTTCTACGGTGGTGGTTCGGTCCAGTACCTGATATCTCGGAAATCTGACGATGGCAAGATCGAATATTCGGCGCAAAGAGGGACCTTTGGCGATCTTCTGGCTACGATTGAAGCTGCCGGTCTCGGTCACCTGCTCTACGAATGAAAGGAAGCGAATTTCTGGAGAATCAACGAATTGTCCGGTACGTCAAGCCGAGACTGGTCCATACCACGGGGCGAGCCGACCCTGAAGCGTTCGTACTTCGGGATTTTGGAGACGGGACTTGCGAGACTGGACTCTCCGTCAACTGGCTTGATGTGTTTCCCGGCGATACACCGAGCCAGCTTCAGGGCGTTGCAAAGCATATCCGCCTCAGAGTCTCGAGCAGAGGACGATTCGCCGAGTTCACAGTCGAGGATTGGAAGGCGCTCCTCGCTGACGAGAACGTCGATGCTACCGTCGTCCACGACCCCTTGGAAGCGGACGATGGGCACATCGACGACCCGTCGCATGCGCAGGTTTTCGGCTTGCCGTCACCGTTGACCGACCGGGCTACGGAAGTCGGCGCCGTGCTTGCCGGTGCGGCGACACTTCATTGTCCGCCGACTTAGCCCGAGGCTTCGCATGCCCTCCCGGTTGCTCTGGTAGTCGTCCACACTGCGGCAGCCGGACGGAAGAGGAGCGGAAGCAGGGATGAGCGCCCTCGGCGCCGCGGACCGGGTGGACATCGCAGGGCTGCTCGTCCGCCGGCGCTGGGCGGCCCTGGCGACGCTGCGGGAGGACGGCACACCGCTCGCGAGCCAGGTCGCCGTTGCGCCGGACCCCGGCCACGCCCGTCTCGTGCTGCACCTGAGCGATCTCGCCGAGCACACCCGCAACCTCCGGCGCCGGCCGGCGGTGTCCCTGGTGGCAGGCGACCCGGACCTCGGGCAGGCGGACCCGCAGACTCTCGCCCGGCTCTCGGTCAACGCCCGGGCGGTGGTGCTGGCGAGGCCGGGGGCCGATTTCGAGGCCGCGCGGGCGGCCTATCTCCGGGCCTCTCCCGAGGCGGCCCCGCGCTTCGCCTTCGCGGACTTCCATCTCGTCGTGCTCGAGGTCGACGAGGCGCACTACGTGGGCGGTTTCGCGCGCGTCCACCGGATCGACCGCGCGACGATGTGCGCCATCATCCGGGAGGCGGATCTCCGAGTCGCCACCGGATGCATCGTGCGACGCCTGTCCGAACCCCGGATGCGCTGCCCGGCCCCGCGGCGCCGCGTCATCGCCGGCGGCTCCCGGGCCGGCTCCGGCGGCGACCGCGTTCCGCCGGGCCGCCCGGTCAGGACTTGTTGCCGGTTCCGGGGTCCCGGCCCGGGGGCGCGTAGGGCATCGGGAAGTGTGTGATGTTCCCCGCGCTCTCGCCGACGGCGTGCACCTTGTTGGCGCCCGACTTGTCCACCTGGTCGATACGAATGACGGAGTGGATCGGGATCAGGGTACGCTCGACCCCTTCGAACTCGCCCTTCAACTTTTCCTCCGAAGGGTCGACGAGGATGGCGCTTCGTTCGCCGAATATCAGCTCGCCGACCTCCACGAAGGCGTACATGTCGCTCTGGCTGACGCTACGCGCATAGAGTTCGTAGACTTTGCCCTGGTTGTGAAAGACGACCCGATAGGTGCGTTTCTTTGCCATCGTGCAGGGAACCGGCCGCTTCCTCGTGAAGCTGCGCGGGATTATAGGGTAACTGGATCCGGTGGCAACGCGGCCCGGTCCCGGAGCCAGGACTTTCCCACGCTCCGCTTGCTGATGGAAACGAGGGGCGGGGAGGGCGATCGCCGCGCGCGATCGGGCCGGTCGGGGGCATCAACGGGGCCCGCAGGACACCCCGAGGGCACGCATGAGGGCGCTCCTGTCAACCCGGTGCGGATGACCGGCCGGCGTGGGACAGTCCCGGTTCCGGACCGGAGTCACGTATCCCTGCTTCGCCCGGCGGGCTCGGGGGAAGGGCGGTGGGGACGCCCGCTGCGCCCCGAGCCGCCCGGCCCCGCGCCGGGGACACTCTTGCAACGAAGCTCAGGTAGTGAGACTCGGGCCAGGGGTGCGGCGCGCTCACGGATCGCCCGGAACGCCGAAGGTGGGCGCCCGGGTGGGATCCACCGCCCGCTGGCGGTAGTCCGCGGCCTGGGGTGCGTACACCTCCCACACCCGCCGGAGCTCGGCGACGGGCGCATCGTGCCAGTCGACGCGGAGGTCCACCGTGGGCCACGACAGGGAGTCCGCCACCAGGAGGCCGGCGGAGCGCACCGGTCCCTCCTCGCCCCCGGCCCGCTCTCCCGCCTCGAGCGCCGCGAGGAGGCGCTCCGCCAGATCCGCATCGGGGCGGTTCGCGAACGCGTCGCACATTTCCTGCGGCACGCCCTCGGAGGCGAGGATGTTCCCGGCCGCGATGCAGTCCTCGCCCGGCGCGACCGCCCAGGTGCCGAGGGTGCGGGCGCCGCTGTGGTGGGCGCCCGGTCCCCGTGCTCCGAGCACCGTGAGCTGGCGATACTCGGGGAAGGCGTCCGCCTGCACCAGCATGCCGCATACCCGGGCCGCTTCGAGGCCGCGAGTGAGCAGCGCGAGGCCGAGCTCGCCGAGGGCGGGGTTCGTGATGTTCTGGGTCGCCACCGCCCCCGCTCCCGCCCGCACCCAGGCGCAGCGGCTCGCCACGCAGGGGCTCGACGAGGTCACCACCACGCCGAAACGGCCGCTTCGTCCACAGCGCCCGAGCAGGGAGAAGGTCACGGCCCGATCTCCGGCGGGAAGCAGAAACGCATCTCGGTGAAGCGGCGGCGCAGCGCGCACACCCGCCCGCGCCATCGTCCCGAGGGCTTCGTTCCCGCCTCTCGGACGATCTCGGCGAGGAGTCCGGCGAGCTCCGCGAAGTCCCCGGTCTCCATGCCGTAGCGCGTCATCTCCTGGGTGCCCATGCGCACCCCGCTCGCAGCCGCGAAGCTCGGGTCGTCGTGGAAGGCCTGGGGGTTGGTGATGATGTGGTTCCGCTCCAGGAGCGAGGCGAGGCGTTCTCCCCGCGCGCGCGCGCCGCGCAGCAGCACCTGGTGCGTGGACGTGTAGTCGAGCGCCGGGTCGCCCTCGAGCACCAGGCCCTCGCCCCGGAGCGCGCGCGCGAATGCCTTCGCGTTCGCGATGACGCGAGGGGGGTAGGAGTCCTTGAACTCGATCATCTCGTAGGTCGCGCCCAGCAGTCCCAGGAGGGTCCCGAGGTGATGATTGCTCACGTGACCGGGAAAGGTGCGCGACTCGATGTGGCGCCAGAGCTCTTCGAACGCCGAGCCGGGCGCGATGTTGCTGAGGATCACGCCGCGCTGCGGGCCGAAGAAGGTCTTGTGGGTGGAGCCGGTGACCACGTCGGCGCCCTCGGCGAGCGGATCCTGGAAGCGGGGACCCAGCAGCCCGAGGACGTGGGCGCCGTCGTACATGATCAGGGGGCGCTCGGCGTTGTCGCGGCCGAACTCGCGGTGCACGAAGCTCGCGATCTCGCGTACCGGCTCCGGATGGATGATCACGCTCCGGCCGAACACGATCAGATCGGGCCGCGCCTGCCCAATGAGCGCTTTCGCCGCCGCCACGTCGATCCGATGCGGGTCCTCGCGAAGGATCGGGAAATGGAGCGCCGCCGGGCGCTCGGTGACCGGGTCGATGGCCACGTAGTTCTTCAGCGCCCCCGGTATCTGTGCGCTCAGGTGCCCGCCCTTGTTGAGGTCGTGCACCAGGACCGGGGCGAGGAGGGCACTCGGGCGGGCGCCCCGGTGCCGGTTGCGGAAGTGCTCGAGCGCGTCGTAGACGACGTCGTTGGCCATCTGTCCGCTTATCGGCCGGGTCTCGACTGCGGTGCAGCCGAAGAAGGTGCGCAACGCCGCTTTCAGCTCCTCTTCGCACTCCATGGAGAATGCGGTGCCCTTGTAGTAGCGCACTTCGGGAGCGCGCGGGCCGAGGGCCTTGAGACGCCGGTGCTCGTTGTAGCGCCCGGCCGGGTCGCTCGCGCAGAGCGCATCGACCCAGGCCGATGTGCACTGCTCGGAGGGGATCAGGTTGATGCACTCCTCGCGGCGCCAGCGATGGTTCGCGAGCGCACGCGCGCGCAATTGCGCGGCCTTCTCTCGCGCGGTCCGCGGGGCGAGGACTGCGGGCCGGGGCGGTGCTTCGAAGCCCGCGTAGGGCCGCGTGTAGGGAGCCGCCGGCCACGCGTTGCGCTCCACCAGCTCCACCTCGATGGTCCGGCCGCGTCCGTCGCTCGCTTCGAGGACCACCGGGCGGTCGCTGCGGTAGCGCAGGCGGTTGTCGATGAGCGCGAGACCGATGGGCCGGAGCTCGTGGGTGTCGGACGGCGACGCCTCGATCCCGTCGCCGCTGAAGGCGGCGTAGGGCACGGTGGTGCCGGAGGTCACGTAGCCCACCGCTTCGCCGTCGTGGCGGAGGGTGTAGCCGGCGCGCAGGGGGCGCCGGCTGCCGAAGGCGGCGACGGGCTGGACGAGACGCGGCAACAGGTCGGCGTCGGGGCCCGCGAGCTCGCCGCGGCGGATACGCACGTACTGCTCGCGCTGGCGCACCAGGGCGTCCCTCCCCAAGTAGTGGTCATCGTCTGACGCGCGCACCGCGAACCTCGCCAGGGAGTTCGCGAAGATCGGGATCTCGCGGCCCTCGCGGTCGATACCGAGCTCGTGGCCGTAGAGGGGCAGGCCCGCCTCCAGGCGCAGGGAGTCCCGTGCGCCGAGGCCGACGGGGAGGGCTCCGAGCTCGATGAGCCGCGTCCACAGCGCGAGCGTCGGGCCGCGGGGCGGGAACATCTCGAAGCAGACCGTCTCGCCCGTGTAGCCGGTGCGCGAGAGAACGACATCACGTCCCTCGAAGCGCCCCGTCGTCAACCGGTTCCGCTTGTTCTCCGGCAGGGCGTTGCGGCCGAACGCCTGCTCCACGATGGCCTCGGAGTCCGGGCCCTGCAGTGCCAGCATGCAGAGCTCCTCGCTCCGGTCGGCCAGGGTGATGCCCGGACCGGCATGCTCCGAGAGCCAGTCCCAGTCCTTTCCGCGATTCTCCGCATTGACCACCAGCAGGAAGCGCTCGGAAGCGAGGCGGTAGAGGTAGGCGTCGTCGACCGCGCCGCCCTCCCGGTTGGCGAGGAAAGTGTACTGGGCATGGCCCGCTTCCAGCGCCCGCGCGTTGTTGGTCAGCGTGTGCCGCAGAAACGCCTCCGCGCCGTTTCCCGTCACTTCGAAGCGGCCCATGTGGGATACGTCGAAGAGCCCGGCGCCGCGCCGGGTCGCCAAGTGCTCCCGGATGATGCCGGTGCGGTACTGGACCGGCATGTCGTATCCGGCGAAGGGCACCATCTTCGCGCCCTCCCCGACGTGCCAGGAGTGGAGTTCGGTGCGCTCGAGCGCTCGGCTCTCGGTCTCGTTCATCGCCTGATCGCCTTCGCCGTGAGGGGGAGGGCTACGCCGCCGTCCGGGGTGGCGTTTTCAGCCGCCGATGTAGGACATCTCGATCCGGGGCGCGGCGACGGTGGCGGAGCTGCGGATCTCGGAGTAGCGGTCGTCCCGCCGCGTCCACAGCGCGGCGATCACGCCTGCGATGTACTCCTCGCTCGCGCCCGCGCGCAGCAGGCGGCGAAGGTCGACGCCACGGGTCGCGAACAGGCAGGTGTACAACTGCCCCTCCGCGGACAGGCGTGCCCGCGTGCAGGTGCCGCAGAAGGGGGCGCTCACCGAGGAGATGACGCCGATCTCGCCCGCGCCATCACGGTAGCGCCAGCGCCTGGCGACCTCTCCGCGGTACTGCGGATCGAGCGCTTCGATCCCGAACGCTTCGTCGATGCGCGTCACGATCTCCGCCGCCGGGACCACATCGTCGAGGCGCCACCCGTTGGTGGAGCCGACGTCCATGAACTCGATGAAGCGAAGGATGTGGCCGGTGCCGCGGAAGTGTCGCGCCATCGGCACCACCGCGTGGTCGTTGACGCCGCGCTTCACCACCATGTTGACCTTGATGGGACGCAGACCGGCGGCGGCCGCGTTCTCGATGCCCTCGAGCACCCGCGCGACCGGGAAGCCGACATCGTTGATCGCGTGGAAAGTGGGATCGTCCAGCGCGTCCAGGCTGACCGTGAGACGGGACAGCCCCGCATCGCGCAGGGCGCGGGCCCGAGCCGGGGTGAGGAGGGCCCCGTTGGTGGTCAGGGTCAGGTCGGCGAGGCCCGGCAACGCGGCCAGCTTCGCCACGAGCTCGGGGATGTCCCGCCGGATGAGCGGCTCACCGCCCGTCAACCTGATCTTCTCCACCCCGGCGTCGATGAAGAGGCGCGCCAGGCGCGCGATCTCCTCGTAGGAGAGCAGCTCGTGCCGGGGCATGAAACGGTAGCTCGCCCCGAAGATCTCCTTCGGCATGCAGTACGTGCAGCGGAAGTTGCAGCGGTCCGTTACCGATACGCGCAGGTCGCGCAACGGGCGACGCCGCGTGTCCGTGAGGGGTGCGCCGCTGGAGCTCATGTTCGAGGTGCCGCCGGTCCGGGTGCTCAAAGCAGGAATGGTAACGCAAGGAAGGGTGCGCAGGGCACGACTCCCGGGTCGAGGCAGGAACATTCGGAAGTCCTGGCCGAAATGGATTCCCGCCCCTGCTTTCGCTGGGGGCAGGCTTTGCGCGGGAATGACGGGAAGTGGTGCGGGAATGACGGGAAGTGGTGCGGGAATGACGACGATGGAGGGGTTGGCGGCTGCGGTGGGAGTGACGCGTCTTGCACAGATGATGTCATTCCCTCGATTAGCGGGAGTCCAAAGAGCCCTGCGGGTCGAGGGACCCGCCACGATGCTGTGCGGCGGCCTCCCGGATCCGGTCGCACGTCTCGCCGGCGGGAGTTTGCGCAGCGCGACGCGAAGGTGAAGAATCAGGTGCGCGTTACCCACCGGCGGATTCCCATGAGCACATCATCCGGAACAGCGCTCATCGTAGGAGCGGGGCGGGGCCTCAGTGCGTCGCTGGCAAGGCGCTGTCATGGCGACGGCATGCGGGTCGCCCTCGCGGCCCGGGACATCGGCAAGCTCGAAGCCCTGAAGTCCGAGACCGGCGCTCGAACCTTCGCCTGCGATGCGAGCGAGCCCGAGAGCGTCGAAGCGCTCTTCGCCTCGCTCCGGCGCGATCTCGGGGCGGTGGACCTCGTGGTGTACAACCCGAGCGCGAGAGCCCGCGGGCCGCTCGTCGACCTGGACGTGGAGGCGGTGCGGCAAGGTCTGATGGTCACCTGCTACGGCGGCTTCCTGGTGGGGCGGGCCGCGGCCCGCATGATGCTCGAGCAGGGTCATGGGACCATTCTCTTCACCGGCGCGTCGGCGAGCGTCAAGGGATACGCCCGCTCCGCCTCCTTCGCGATGGGCAAGTTCGGTCTGCGCGGGCTGGCGCAGAGCATGGCCCGGGAGCTCGCCCCGAAGAACATCCATGTCGCTCACTTCGTGATCGACGGAGGAATAGGGACCAGTGCCGGGGATGCCGACGACATGCTCCATCCGGAGGCCATCGCGGCGACCTATCTGCATGTCCACCGCCAGCACCGCAGTGCGTGGACCTGGGAGATCGAGCTCCGTCCCTGGGTCGAGACCTTCTAGAGGGCTCACCTGCTCGCCGCGAGCGCGACGCGAGGTCGCTTGCGCGCCGCCCGTCCGATCGACTCGGCCCGCGCGCGGCGGGCCGCCCGGGTTCCTCCCGCCCCGCCCGGAGCCCGCGATTCCACAGATGCGGGCAGGGGCGCGAGACGGTGCGCTCTCGCCGGCGACTCTCGGGGCGTGCGTGCGGGGCGCCGGCCGACTCCGCTCGCCGCCATGCGCCCAACCACACTGTCCCGAGACGGGTTCAGGGGTGCCATTTTTTATATCTTGCTTTAAGCTATCCTCGTATCCTACGGAAATACGGAGAAAAAGGAGATACACCGTGCGCAGGCTCAGTGCAATCTCGATATCGGCGGTATTGCTTTCGGCGATGGTTCCACTGCAGGCGGCCAGCCAGACGGACCGCTTCGGCAAGGGAAGCGCCTACGCCGGGATGCAGGGTGGCACGTTGGGAGTCGGTGTGAACGCCGGCTACGACTTCTCGAAAGATCTCGGCATCCGCGGCCTCTACAACCATTTCAATCTGGACTTCGACGAGGAAGAGGCCGGCAACGAGTACGACGGCAAGCTGCGGCTGCGGTCTCTCGGGCTGCTACTCGACTGGCACCCCTTCTGGGGCACCTTTCACGTGTCCGGGGGGGCGTTCCTGAACAACACCAGGCTCTCGGCATCGACGGAGGGCGTGGCTCTGGGGATCGGCGGGGGCGAGTACGATGCGGAGCTGGATTTCCGCATGAAGTTCGAGCGCTTTGCGCCCTACCTCGGCATCGGCTGGACCACCGGTCGCGGCCGGAAAGGGCTCAGCTTCAGTGCCGATGTCGGCGCCTTGTTTCGAAGCACGCCACGGCTGTCCGCTTCCGGGCGGGCCGATGGGTGCGGCTTCACCGTCTCGGAGGGCGGAGATGCCGAGGTCGACTGCTCCGGTGTCGCCGGTACGGTCGCGGGCGAGCTGAGGGACGACCTGGAGCGCGAACACCGGGAGCTTCGGAACGATCTCGACAAGTTCAAGGTGTACCCCGCCGTTTCACTGGGCGTTTCGTATCGTTTCTGAGCGTTCTGCGGGCGGGCGACGGCGGGTCGTGTCGGAAGTGCGGCGAATGTCTATACTTGGGCGGGCCGCATGGCGACGGCTTTTCGGGCCCGGGAGCCCTGGCATCTCACGGGCATCAGGTCTCATCATTCGACGAACGCTGTGGACGGGAAGAGGATGGATGTGAGTCCTGAAGCCTGGACGGTGCTGGGAACCGGGATCGCGATCCTGGTGGCGGTGGCGACCTCCCATCGCCAGCTTCGCGGGGAGATGATCAGAATCCGAAACGATGTCGCCGGACTCCAGAGCGATGTCGCCGGACTCCGCGTGGAGGTCAAGGACATCCGGGGCGAGATCAAGGACATCCGGGGTGAGATCAGGGACATCCGGGGCGATATCAACGGGCTGCAAGTGTGCATGGCGAGGCTCGAAGGTCTCGTCGAGGGGCTGCGCGAAGCGGTCGGCGGTCCCTCGGCCGCCCGGGCTTCGCGCCGTTCGGCTCGCCACTCGAGGTAGCCGTCCCCGGGTCCATCCGTGAACGGCTTCTTCCATGCCGGCTGATGGCAGGGGTCGGAGGGGAGGCGCTCCGTCTTCGGGAGCGGAAGTGCTGACCCCGCGCCTGCTCTGTGCTCTCGGCGCCGGGGCCTGCGCGGTCCTGTTCGGCGTCGCCCTGTACTTCGAGCACGTCATGCGCCTCGAGCCCTGTCCGCTGTGCGTCGTTCAGCGCGTCCTCGTGATCGCGCTGGCGGTGGTTATGACGACCGCCGCGTTTCACGACCCGGAGAAGCTCGGGCGGCGCGTCTACGGAGCGCTGATCGCCCTCGTCGGCCTCGCCGGGACGGCAGTGGCGGGCCGGCACGTGTACCTGCAGAACCTGCCGCCCGATCGGGTGCCGGAATGCGGCCCCGGTCTCGAGTACATCCTCGACGTGTTTCCGCCCTCCGAAGCGCTTGCGCTGATCTTCAGAGGGTCCGGAGAATGCGCCGAGGTGCAGTGGACCTTTCTCGGGCTCACCATTCCGGGCTGGACCCTGGTCGCCTTCATCGGGTACGTCCTGCTCGGGACAATGCTGTGCGCCATGCGCCGGCCCGCTTCCCGTCGGGCACAGTCCGCGGGCATCCCGGCAGCCAATCAATAGGATACGAGCGTTTTCTACGGGAAATTACTTAGTGTCCGGGTATTGACGGGTCTTCCCGTCGAGACCTACCTTCTCTCTCGACATCCCTCCTGTGATGTTTCTCCTCCAACCCCTCCTTTGGTGGTATTTGCCGGAGCCTCGCGCTCCGGCTTTTTTTTGCGGGAGGGATCGCTTCAAGACGCTCGGAGGAGACGCTTCGGATCCCTGCTCCTCATGCCCCTCGCGAGTCGGGGTCTTCGGGGCAGGTGTGGCGCGTGCCGCTTTCGATCCCCGCCGTGCCGCCGCGCATCGGCGTTCCCCGCCGGCGGCACCCGGGCGGGCTCAGGCCCTCTGATCGTCCGCCCGGCGCCTTCTCGCCTCGGCCCGCGCCCGCTGTCGCCTGCGCACCTGGGCGGTCCCCTCGGGGGTCCCGTCGTGATCGCAATCGAACCATCGGTCGACCGGACACAGGAGGTTGCCGTAGTTGCAGTCGAGGTGGCGGTGGTGGAGCTGGTGGTGAAAGGAGGTCAGGTAGATGAGGGGCTTCCCCCGGAACGTGATCGCCTCGTATCCGGTATGCCCGGTCGCAGCGCCGATCGACTCGTACTGCAGGTGGAAGATGACATGGATGGGGTGGGACGGGAGCACCACGTGAATCAGGACGCTGCTCAGGTAGATGAGGTGCTC
>CAYFYD010000086.1:0-11885 GCA_964347195.1 uncultured Ectothiorhodospiraceae bacterium | reverse complement strand
CCTGCGCGACGCGGGCAAGCGCGGACGGAGCACGCGGAACCTCGCGGAGATTGCCCGCACGCACTTCGGCCCGGACAACGGGGTGGATCTGGAACTGCCGCCGCGCCGCCCGATGCGCGAGCCACCGTCCTTCGATTGAGCGCGCCGGGATGTCCGTACTGAACGACAACAATGTGGCGTCCGAGCTGTTTCGCAAGTCGCCCGAGCCGGCGGTGGGAGACTGGGCCGCCGGGTGGATGTGAGACCATCATCATACTGCGCGTATTCAAGGGACAGGACACTAGATCGCGCGCAGGACCCCGCGCATGATCTCCACCACGCGGTCGACGTGCGCGCGCTCGCTCACCAGAGGCGGCGCGACGATGCCGGAGTCCCCGGTCATCTTGAGGTGCAGGCCCGCGGCGAAGAGCTTCTTCTGGACCTCCGGCCCCCGGACGCCGGGGCTGCTCCCGGGCGCGAGGTCGAAGCCCGCGATCATGCCGTAGCCGCGGATGTCGGTGATCACGTCGAGGTCGCGGAGCGAGAACATCGCCTCGAGGAAACAGGGCGAGAGCGTCGCCGCACGCTCGAAGAGCCCCTCCCGCTCGTAGATCTCCATCGTCGCGAGCCCCGCGGCGCAGGCGGCGGGAGAGCCCGAGTACGTGTAGCCGTGGAAGAAGTCGATCGCCCCGTCGGGCGCGGCGCTCGTGATGGTGTCGTAGATCCCCTCGTCCACCGCCACCGCGCCCATCGGCAGGTTGCCGTTGGTGAGCGCCTTCGCCAGGGTCATGATGTCGGGCCGGACGCCGAAGCTCTGGGCCGCGAATGCCTGTCCGGTGCGCCCGAATCCGGTGATGACCTCGTCGAAGACCAGCAGCACACCGTGCCGGTCGCAGATGTCGCGCAGCCGTTCGAGGTAGCCGAGCGGGGGAACGAGCACCCCGGTCGAGCCCGCGATGGGCTCCACGAAGCACGCGGCGATGGTCTCCGCCCCGTAGAGGGCGACGATGCGCTCCAGATCGTCGGCGAGCTCCGCCCCGTGCGGGGGCTGCCCCGAGGTGAAGCGGTTCTCGGGCAACCAGGTGTGGCGCATGTGCGCGACTCCGGCCATGCCGATGCCGAACGCTTCGCGGTTGCGGACCATGCCGCTCAGGCTGGTGCCGCCCATGTTGACGCCGTGGTAGGCGCGCTCCCGGGACACCATGCGGGTCCGCGTGCCCTCGCCGCGGGCGTGGTGGTAGGCGAGCGCGATCTTGATGGCGGTCTCGATCGCCTCGGAGCCCGAATTGCCGAAGAAGACGCGGTCGATGCCCTCCGGGGTCAGGGCGGCGACGCGCCGGGCGAGCTCGAACTGCGCGGGGTGGCCGAGCTGAAAGGGGGGGCAGTAGTCGAGGTCGAGGATCTGGCGGTGGACCGCCTCGGCGATCTCCTTCCGGGAGTGCCCGGCCGCGACGCAGAAGAGGCCGGACGAGGCGTCGAGGATGCGCTCGCCCCGGTGGCTCCGGTAGTAGACGCCTTCGCCGGTGGTGCACAGGCGGGGTGACGCCTTGAACTCGCGGTTGGCGGTAAAGGGCATCCAAAGGTGTTCGAGACTGTTCGCGGTGAGCGGCATCGTTCGGCCTCCGGGGTGCGTCTCCGCCGGTACCGGCGGCGTCGGGCGGTCGGGAAGCATAGACGAAAGCCGGGGAACGCCCAACGCGCGCGCCGCCGGCCTCGGGCTTCGCCCGCCGCGTCGCAGACCGGGCAAAGGTTCATCCTCGGTGTGTTTCCCGCTGAGCGAAGCTGTCAGCCGATCTCCGGTATGGAGAGCGCCTTGCAGATTCTCCTCGCGAGACGATGGGGAATCTCCACGTGGCGGGGCACCGCTTCGACGGCGCCGGATCCAGATTACACCAGAGCGAGTGTGCCGAGGCTTCCCGTTTCAGATAGCACCCGTAGTGCCGGAGATGCCGTAACAGGGCCCTTCTCTTCACTCGACGGCCACGGTATCGCGTTCGGCATCATCGGGCAGGCCCCGGAGCGCGTCTTCACGACGATCCTGAAAGATGAGCTCGATTGCGTTCGCCAGACTCGTCCGGGCCTCCTGTCTTGTGCGGCCCTGACCGTTGGCTCCCGGTACTTCGGGGCAATATGCAATGTACCAATCCCCGTCTCGCTCGAAGATTGCCGTGTAGATGTTGCTCACCGTTCGAACCTCCGGTGACAATTTCGGGACTCGTCAATATAGCTCGAAGTGGCGCCAGGGCCACTTCACGCTGGCGCGGACGGCGTTGGTGCCCCCCCGGTCGCCCTCATTCGCCCTGCTCACCCCTCGGTTGCAGGCGTTCCGCATCGCCAAGCGCCCCGAATCGTCCATTGGCGCCCTCCCGCCGGTCCCGAGGCTCAGGTCGAGACGTAGCATGAAATGACCCTGAAGTGGCGCACGGCGCCGCCTCAGAGCACTTTGCCCGGGTTCATGATCCCGGCGGGGTCGAGCGCCGCCTTGATCTTCTCCATGAGGGCGAGCTCCGTGGTCGAGCGGTAGCGGCGCAACTGCTCGCGCTTGACCTGTCCGATGCCGTGCTCGGCGCTGAAGCTCCCGTCGAGCTCGCTCACGAGGTCGTCCACCATCGGGGTCAGGTCGGCGCGGCGCGCGAGGAAGGGCGCCGGGGCCGTGGCCGGCGGGCGCACGACGTTGAAATGGATGTTGCCGTCGCCCAGGTGGCCGAAGGCGATGACCCGCGCGCCCTCGACGGCGCGCTCGCACAGCGCGGTGCCGCGCTCCAGCAGATCCGCCACCCGCGACACGGGCACCGACACGTCGTGCGCGATGCACCCGCCGTCGGAGCGGGCGGCTTCGGGGATGCTCTCGCGCAGCTTCCACAGCTTCGCGGCCTGCGCCGCGCTCGAGGCGAGGGCCGCGTCGCGGACCCGTCCCGCCTCCAACGCCTCCGCGAGCACCTCCTCGAGCACCGGGGCGAGCCGCGCCCCCCCGCTCCCCGCCGCGAGCTCGACGAGCACGTAGTGCGCGAAGCGCGAAGCCAGAGGGTCCCGGGTCCCGGGTATGTGCTCGAGCACCAGGTCCAGGCAGTTGCGGTTGATGTACTCGAAGGTCACCACCGCATCCCCGCTCGCCTCGCGCAGGCGCGACAGGAGGCGGGTCGCATCGGCCGGCTCCGGCAGGCTGACCATCGCGGTGACCACCTCCGCGGGACAGGGAAAGAGCTTGACGACCGCCGCGGTAATGACCCCGAGGCTGCCCTCGGCGCCGAGAAAGACCTGCTTGAGGTCGAAGCCGGAGTTGTCCTTGCGCAACGCGCGCAGGCCGTCCCATACGCTCCCGTCCGGCAGCACCACCTCGAGGCCGAGCACGAGGTCGCGCGCGTTGCCGTAGCGAAGGACTGCGGTCCCCCCGGCGTTGGTCGAGAGGTTGCCGCCGATCTGGCAACTGCCCTCCGCCGCGAGGCTCAGGGGAAAGAGGCGGCCGGCCTCCCGCGCCGCCGCCTGCACATCGGCGAGCACGCAGCCCGCCTCCACCGTCATCGTGTGGTTGACCGGGTCGAGGCCCCGGATGCGCTTCATGCGCGACAGGGAGAGCACGATGTCCTCGCCCCCGGCGCGCGGGATCCCGCCCGCCACCATGCCGGTGTTTCCGCCCTGGGGCACCAGCGCGGTGCCGGTCTCGGCACAGATCGCGACGATGGCCGCGACCTCCTCGGTGCTGCCCGGCCGGAGCACGAGGGGGGTCGCTCCCCGGTAGCGCCCGCGCCAGTCGTGCACGTAGGCGTCCGTGTCGGCCTCCGATTCGAGCGCGGTGCCGGGCGCTGCGACCGCTCTCAGACGCGCGAGCACGGCGGGGGAGACGGGCATGAGGGTCGGGCTCGGCGCCGGGGAGAAAGGGCGGCGCAATCCGGTACGATGATAGCGGAACTGCGACGGCGCTCATGGCGCCCTGACTCCGGGAATCGGGACTCGAGGTGGGAATCGTAGACCGGCTCATGGCCCGGGCCGCGCGGAGCCCGCGGCGGGTGGTGCTGCCCGAAGGCACCGAGCCGCGGGTGCTCGCGGCCGCGCGTGCGCTCGCCGATGCGCGGCTCGCATGGCCGATCCTCCTCGGCGAGCCCGGCGCGGTCAGCTCCGCGGCCCGGAGCGCCGGCCTCTCGCTCGGCGCGATCCCCGTCGTCGATCCCGTGGCCGACGAGCGGATCGAAGGCTACGCCGCGCGCTACGTGGCGGGGCGCAAGCGCACCGAGGTCCGGGTGGCGCGGCGCCTGCTGCGGCGCCCCCTGTTCTTCGCGGCGATGATGCTGAAGGCCGGGGACGCGGACGCGATGGTCGCGGGCGCGGCGCACCCGAGCGCTCGGGTGATCGAGGCCGGCCTGATGGCGGTGGGCACCCGCGCTGGCATCGAGACGCCGTCGAGCTTCTTCCTGATGGAGACGCGCAGGATCGGGGACGCGGGCGGGCGCGCCCTGCTCTTCGCCGACTGCGCGTTCAACGTGGACCCCGGCCCGGAACAGCTCGCGGACATCGCGCTCGCGTCGGCTGACAGTGCCCGGCGCCTGCTCGACGACGCCCCGAGGGTGGCGCTGCTCTCCTTTTCCACCCGCGGCAGCGCCCGGCACCCGCGGGTCGACAAGGTCGCCCGTGCGGTGGAGATCGCGCGCGGGCGCGCTCCCGGACTCGCGATCGACGGCGAGCTCCAGGCCGACGCCGCACTCACGGAGCGGGTGGCGCGGATCAAGCTCGAGCGCCCGGGCGAGGTGGCGGGGAGGGCGAACGTGCTCGTGTTCCCGGACCTGGACGCCGGCAACATCGCCTACAAGCTGGTGCAGCACCTCGGCGGCGCGCGCGCGATCGGGCCCTTCCTGCAGGGCTTCGACGCCCCCCTGTGCGACCTCTCCCGCGGCGCGGAGGTCGACGACATCGTCGCCACCGCCGCGATCACCCTCGCCCAAGCGGAGGGGGGGTGAACTACCTCGCGCATCTCCTGCTCGCGGAGCAGACGCCGCACGGATGGCTGGGCGCGCTGATGGGCGACTTCGTCAAGGGCCGCATCGACTCCGCCCTTCCCGGCGGGGTCCGCCGCGGCATCGCCCTGCACCGGCGCATCGACACCTTCACCGACGCGCACCCGGTGCACCGCAGGAGCCGCAACCGCATCGCGGGCGCGCGGCGGCGCTTCGCCGGCATCATCGTCGACCTCAGCTATGACCACTTCCTCGCCCGGCGGTGGGCACGCCACGCCCCCCTCCCCCTCGACGAATTCACCGCCCAGGTCTACGCCTCGATCGCCCGCCACCGCGCACTGCTTCCCCCGCGACTGGCACGCATCGCGCCGCGCATGATCGCGCAGGACTGGCTGGGCTCCTACCGGGACCTCGACACCCTCGGTGCCGCGCTCGACGGGATCGCGACCCGCTCGCCGCGCAGCGCGCCGCTCGAGGGCGCGATCGAGGATGTGCGGCGCTGCCACGAGGCGCTGGGAGACGACTTCGACGCTTTCTTTCCCGACCTCGCCGAGCACGCCGACGCGCTGAAGGGGGCCGCGCGAGGGTAACCGGACAAACGAGGCGGTTCTACTGATCGGGTGTTTCGTCTGATTCACTTGCCGGCTCCAACGACGCGGAGGCGAGTGGGCTCATGACGCGGACACACGGTACGAGGCGTAGGGCGCAACGCAACGCTGCCCAATGGCAGGAGTTGGTCGAGCAGTTCGTAAGCGGTGCGCGCGGCGCACCTTTCTATCGATGAGGTAATGGCGTGGGATGGCCCCTTTTTCACGAGGGGGTCAGCCGATGCAGGATTCTGCACAAGGTTGCGCTGCTGGTCGGGAGCGCGCGAGCGCCGAGGGGTCGAACGTTTCTGCGAAGAGTCGGTCGCGTCGGCGCTGGAGCGACGAAGAGAAGTCGCGAGTGGTGCGCGAGAGCTTCCGGTCTGGGAAGCGGGTAGGCGAAGTCGCCCAGCGTACGCGATATCGCGCTGGCAGTTGTCGACGTGGCGCAGCCTCGCACGCCAAGGCAAGCTTGCGGTAACGTCATCGGCGGAGCCCGAGCCGGTCGTTGACGGGTCCGATCCGGAACCGGGCTTTGCCACGCTCGAGGTGGACAGTGCGATGCGCCCCGCTTCGATGGGGTCGGTCTCAATCGAGGCACGCGGAGTGACGGGGCGCCTCGACGGCGAGGTCGGCGCTTTGCGGATCGCGGAGGTCGCCTCGGCGTTGTGGAGGCTGCGATGAGCGTGGCAGGGACGGGGATGCGGGTGGTGGTGGCGACGCGTGCGGCCGACTTCCGCAAGGCGTCACCCAAGCGCCCGCGCATCTCATCGAGGGCGCGATGCCGACCGTGGGACGGGCTACTGGTGTTCCTGCACGACGGGCGCGTCGAGATGGACTTCAACTTCGTGGAGATTGGCATAGCAGTCCAGGAGCGTGGCTTGTGTTATGGAGTGTTCAGGGGCGGGTTCGAGGTTGAATCGTATGTCGAATGTGAGTTGCGTGTCGGGAAGCACCTTGTTGGTAATGATGTGGGTGGGCGGGGACCAGGATGTGACGTCAGGGCAGGTGGTGGTTGCGTAGGTGGAGACTATCGTGTCTGGTTGAATCAACTGGCACAGGTCCTCGAGGGTGAGCCTGTTGGTGGCGGGGTTGAATGACCACAGATCGTTCCAGTAATTGTCTGAAGGGGGTGTACCTTCTTGAAACTCGATGGGGTGCAGGGTTACACCGGCGTAGGTGTGTTCGGGGTCGGGATGGACGAGGGCGGCGTAGTCGAGTGTGAAGTCTGGGGCCTGCGCGATGAAGGCGTCGTCGGTGCACACCCGTGCATCGCGGAGTCGGTCGAGACGGTAGCCGTAATCTGGCCATATTTCATGGACGGTGTGCGGGGCGAACAAAAAGCGTATTCCTGCTGCGGCCATGACGGGAAAACCGGGCTCGGTTACGGTGGCTCTGACCCCTGGGAGAGCTTGCTCGCTTCCGTTGCCCGTAGGTGGCTGGGCGCTGGCGAGCGTGCTGAGAAGAAAAATGATTGCGCACGTAGTACTGAGAGTCTTCATTGCGCTGTGGTGGTTGGGGCGGTCGTGATATCGGGAATCAGGGCAATGTCGATGATGGTCCATACAAGGAGGGGTAACACGAAGCCGGAGAGGTATAGGCGTATCGGTCCGTGTTGATTGTCAGCAAAGGCGACGATCCAGGCGAACCACAAGGAAGCGAGGATCAAGCCGATTGCAACGATGACAGGGGCGATGGCTTTGAGTATGGGAATCAAATAAAAGGGAGCGGGCGAGAGGAAGCAGATGATAGGCGTAAAAGGCGGCGAAGAAGGTCACTGCGCCGATGAAGGCATAGAAGAAGCGCAGTAATAAACTGAATCCTTCTACCGAAGGGCCGGACCACGCATTGGTGAGGCGGGAAATGAGACCTGCAAGGCTCGTGGAGAGTGGGTTGCAGGACCGAGAGCAGGTGGATTCTTGATCGTGTGATTTGTGCATGGTATGGAGTTCTGTGAACTGAGTGTAAGGGGTGTGCTCTGGGGTGATCTGAAAATCAGTACTACATGCGCGTGACGAGTTCGAGGGCGTGGGCGTCGATTGCGGTGGTGGTGATGGCGGTGGTGGTGATGTGCGCATGACCGAGAAAGGCCGCGATGGTCGGAGCGTGTAGCGTCGCATGCGCAGTCAGCGTCGATTCGACCTGGATAGTCCAGCTCGCATCGGCGCTCGCCCCTTCAGGCCGGGAGGATGCTCGGAATCGCGGCATGAAACCAGCATAGGACAGCGCAGGACCGCTCGCAACTTCGCGCTGGCCAAGGCACGACGACATCGTGAGCCACGGAATTCCTGACAGGCTCGGGAAGCCGAACGCTCACCGGATAGGGACCGCGCCCTGGCTGGCGCCGGCTGCTGGGAGTTCCTACCCCGCCTCTCGCACCGTCAGGTAACGGTTGGCGCGCCAGAGGGTCGGGACGAGCATGCGCCGGCCCCTGGTCTCGCGCAGCAGGGCGTCCACCGCCGCATCGAAGGTGCCGAGGAACACCGCGGGGGCCTGCACGGCGTAGTCGACCTCCTCCGCCTCCCAGACCAGGGTCCAGCCCGCGCGCGCCGTCCACTCCTCCAGCACCCCGCGCAGCGTGCCGTGGCGCACCGGATCGATGCGCCACTCCTCCTTGGTCCCCCAGCCCGCGGCCGGGCGCCGGGACCGGGAAGGGTCGCGGTAGAGGATGAGCCGGCCCGCGCGCGCTCCCGGTCCCGCCTCCCACTCCCACTCCCACTCGTAGCCGGAGTCGCGCGTGATGTGCTCGAGCAGCTCGGGCACCGTGTTCTCCTTCGCGACCCGGACCGCTCGGGGCGAGTCCGGCGACTCGGTGGATGCGCTCTCCCCCGACCCCCGCTCCTCGACTATCACCTCGGCGTCGAGCACCTCGGCGAGGCGTGCGGCGAGGTGCGAGAGCGCCCGCGCGCCCGCGTCATCGAACCTGATCACCCTCGCCTCCAGCTCATCCGGCAGCGAACGCCGGCGATGCATGACCCGCGTCGCCGCTTCCTCCGCCCCCGCTCGTGCGGTCGATGCCTGCTCACCGGTCGCCCGCGCCGCAATGCGCTCCGGCGCTCGGGCGAGCGGCGCGCAGCCCACCATCACCGCCACCACGATCATCCAGACTCCTCTCGTCTTCACTTCGCTTCCTCCCTGGCCGAAAACGTCGCGCCGAGTCGAGGGCACAGCCCCTCGAGAGGGGACGCTTCGCAGATCCCCGGCGGCAAGCCCCGGATCCCCGTTCCTTCCGAGACCTGCACCCACTCGATCAGCTCCCGCTGTGCGGCCCGGATGCGCCGGAGCAGCACGAGCTCCGCGTGCAGGCGCACCGCCTCGGCGCGCAGCGTGACCACCGCCTGCCCCTCCTCGGCCGCCGCGCCGGCGGCCACCGCCGCCACGAGGACCCCCGCCGCCATGCTGCTCCGTACCCGCATGTCATCCTCCCTTCCGTTCAGCTCCCCGGCACCACCACGGTTTCCGCATGCAGAAACCGGTACACGCCTCGGCCGGCGTTGATGGTCCCGGTACGCAGCGCTCGCACCGCCGCGTCGCGCGTCTCGATGTCGTTCGACACCACCTGTTCCGCCCGCAGGGTCCGGGCCTCGACGCGCCCGAGCGACGCGCTCGAGGCCGACAACGCCCCGTCGACAGTGAACGCGCTCGCTTCCACGCTCTCCGCCACCGACGCCCGCCTCGCCTGCAATGCACCGTGCACCTGCGCACTCGCGCTCTCGATCCCCCCGCTCGCACGCAGCGTCGCGACCTCGATCGCCCCGCCGACCTCCACTCCGCCGGCGACCGTGACCTCCCTGCCCACGATCAGGTCCTGGTGCACCGTGGCATCGCCGAGGACGTCGAGCGTCTCCTCGAGCGTCGCCGCGCGCGCTTCGATCTCTCCCACTCCCCGCAAGTCCTCTCCTCCGAGCGACAGATCGGTGCGCATCGTGTTGCCTTCCGCCCACCCTGCGAGCGCCACCCGGTAGAGCTGGCTCCCGTAGCTCCCGCGCATGGTGAGTGCGCTCAGCGCCGCCATCTCGCCGAGAGACGGCTCGCCGAAAGCGCCCTGGTAGGACGACACGTCGGCATCGAGCGCGGGTCCACGCACCCGTGCGGGGGCCGACGGGTTGACCGTTCCGATGAAGACGTCCGCCGCCCCCTCGTATCCGGCGCGCAGCACGAAGCCGCGTCCCTCTCCGGGCGGGGTCACCGTGCTCACCAGCACTTCGAGACCGTCGCTCCCCGTCCGGCGGTGGAAGATCCGGTAGCCCTGCCCGAGATCGTTGACGACGGGAAATCCCTGGTGGAGCCAGCCGGACCTCTCGAGGTCGGCGAGGGCGACCTCGCGCAGCCCGGAACGGCCCGCCGCGCTGCGCATCGCCCCGATGTCCTGGCCGGCATGCGCACGGGCCGCCCGGGCGAGCGTCCCCAGATCGCGCGCCGCCGCGGCCTGACGCCGCTCCATCCCGAGGCGTTCCACGTGCGAGACGACCCCGAGGCTCAGCACTCCGAGCAGCGCGGTGGCCACCAGCGCCTCGAAGAGCGTGAACCCTCGCTCGCGGTCCCCGAGGCTCAGCATCCCGCACACCACCGGGTCACGGTGACCCTTCCCCTGAACGCCGCGCGTTCTCCGGCCGAGTAGTACGCTTCGACTCCGCCGCTCGCTTCGACTCTGCCCGGCGAGCCCCACGCTTCCAGACGCTCGCTCATCATGGTTGCGCCCCTCACGCTCGTGGCCTCCAGGCGCCGGGCGATGGCGAGGGTGCCGGGCGCGGCCACCGCCCCGGTGGCCGCCGCAGCGTGGGCGCTGAGCTCCGTCTCGACCGTGACGCTCCCCGCCCCGAGCGGCCCGGAGTCCCAGCGCGAGGCGCTGAGCACCCCGTCCACTGCGACGCTCTGTCCTCCCAGATGGAGTGCCCGGACCTCGTCCTCCACGCTCGCGCTCCGCGTGGCCAGCCCGCCGCCCGCCCGCAGAGTGCCGACCCTGAGCCCCTCGGCCAGGCCCGCGCGCTGCGCGTCCAGCTCGCCGACAGCGGAGATCCCGGCATCGCCCGCGAACGCCAGGGTCGTCTCCATCCGCGCCTGTCCGGCCCGTCCGGGCTGCGCACGCCGGTACACGATGCGGTGGTCATAGGGGACCCCGGCGTCGGCCGTCGCGTAGAGCTCACCCGGCTCCAGGGGACGCCCGAGCACCTGCTCTATGGCGCGCTGCCAGCGCGTAGCCTGCGCCTCCCGGCCCGGCCCCGCGACATCGCCCACGCGGTTCGCCGCCGCTCCGGCCACGAAGCTCTCCAGGTAGAGGGCGGACAGCGGGCCTTCCGGCGAGGCGAGTGCGAACGCCATCGGAACACCGCGTCCGTCGTCGATGACGCCGAGGGTGAGCGCCTGCCCCGCATCGGTCCTCCCCGGCATCCAGGCCGGTACCAAGCCTGCGCGGCGCAGCCGGGCGCCCGGGACCGATACCCCGCCGTGCAGTGCGACGAGGTTCCGGTAGTGCGCTTCTTCCGACTGGGCGAGGTGGTGCGCGGCCCGGAACCACTGCGCGAACAGCGCGCCCGCCGCGCCCGCCCGCGCCTCCATGTCCCGTGCGGAGCGGCGCTCGAGATCCAGGAGCATCCCGGCGCCCGCCAGCGCCGTGAGCAGGAGGGCGGACATCATCATGGCGGCTCCGCGCTGGCGCTGCCCGCATCGCATCAGTGGTACTCCCATTCGACCCGGTTGGCGCGCGCGCCCCCCGTGCACATCTCCGCCGCCCGCGCCCGGTCGACATCCGCGGCGACCGTCTGCTGATTGATCTGAATGCGCCACAGCCCGGTCCGCGAGCCCACTTCACCGAGGAGCTTGGTGCCGAGCGCGGCGCAGACGTCCGGGTCGAGGCTGAGATACGAGATGGAGTACGACGTACGGCCGCCCGGCCCGCCGGTCACCTCGACCTCTCCGCGGTAGGGATGCTCGATCGAGACGTTCCTGCCCGTGACGATCCGCGCCGCGCTCGGAATCGCGCCGAAGTCCTCGAGCATCGGCACCAGATCCGCATCGTTGCCGTAGTTGCGCGACCCGGCGAACATCCGGCCCACCGCCTGGGCGAGCTCCGCCTGAAGCGCCAGCGCTTCGTTCTGCCGCATCGCGCCCTGAGCCCTCTTGCCGATGCCCATCACCCACACGAGCGCGACCGCGACGATCACCACCACGATGAGCATCTCGGTCAGCGTAAAGCCGCTCTGTCGCCTGTCCTTGGTCATATGACGTCTCCTGCCGCTTCCAGTACTTCGAACAACGCCGTGATCCCTCCCGCGGTGACCGCCCCCACCAAGCGCAGCAACAGGCGTTTGAACACGAGGTTGCGTGCGCGCACGAGGTGCTCCGCCCTTTCCATCCAGCGCTCGCTGAACAC
>CAYFYD010000085.1:0-11894 GCA_964347195.1 uncultured Ectothiorhodospiraceae bacterium | reverse complement strand
GGGTGAAGCGCGCCAGCCGCGCTTCGGTGTAGCGCATGGCGGCGAAGGACTTCGGATCGTCGACGGAGCCCCAGTTTCCCTGTCCGTCGATCAGGGGATAGCGAAACGAGAAAGACTGCGCCATCAGCACCATGGCTTCGTAGCAGGGCGCATCGCCGTGAGGGTGGAACTTGCCCAGCACGTCGCCGACGGTGCGGGCGGACTTCTTGAACTTGGCGCTGGCGCTGAGGCCGAGCTCGGACATGGCGTACACGATGCGCCGCTGCACCGGCTTGAGACCGTCTCCGATGTGCGGCAGCGCCCGGTCGAGAATGACGTACATGGAGTAGTCCAGGTACGCCTTCTCGGTGAAGTCGCGCAGGGTGGAGCGCTCCACTCCTTCGAAATCGAGCTCCAGCGTGGTCATCCGGCTGCTCCTTGCTCCCGTGCCCGCGCGGCGGACCGGGCCCGGATCTCGCGCACCCCGGCGGCGGCGCGCTCGAGACGCGCCTCGAGATCCCGGAAGCGCTCCACTCCGGCCGCGCCGGCAAAGCGCGAGTGCAGTCCTTCGGGAACGTCTTCCATCTCCACGTCCTCGCTCACGAGCCCGCGCAGGGCCCGGACGCGCACCCCGAGCCGCCACGTGTCGATCAGGCTCCGGGCGTCGTCGCGGGCGAGCAGCGCTACCCGCGAGAGCCGGCGGATCGCCTCTGCGGTATCGCCGGTGACGAGCTCCGGGTGCTCCGGCGCCCAGCGCGCCTGGAGATCCTGGACGAAGCTCTCGAGCTCCGGCAATCCGCCCCGATGCCGCAAGGCCCGCCACCAGCTCTCCGCGCACGGGAAGGAGACGGTGCCGCCGTTCCCCCCTTCCCCATCGCGCGGGGTGCGGAGCACCCGGTCGACAGTCTCGCGAACCCGCGCGACGATGTCCTCGTCCCCCGCCGGGATGCGCGACCGGATCAGAGCCGTGCGTTCCGGGAGGGATGCCTGCTCGGCACAGTAGCGTTCGAAGGCTGCGATGCCGGTCGCCCATCGCACGACACTGGCCCCGTCGGGCGGGAGCAGTCCCGCACGGCGGTCCCCCTCCCCTCTTCCCCCGTCCGCGCTTCCGCCGAGGCGGCGCAGCAGTGCACGGTAGTAGTCGGGTGCGGCAAGCGGCTCGTCGCCATCGGAGACCAGGTTCCCGGGCGCATCGTGGATGAGCACCAGGTCGCGGCCGGAGGCGATCGACGTGTTGCGGGTACCCGGCCGGTTCAGGACGAGGAGCGCGCACTGCGCCCCATCGATGCGGCCGTGGTCCGCGGCGAACGCGGCGGCGACGCGGGCCAGGAGTGCCCGGAGCACGCAGTCGCCCGCGACCTCGCGCAGGGCCGGCTCGTCGAGAGGGTCGAGACGGCGGAACAGGACATGGGCGAGGATCCGGAGATCGGTAGCGTCTGCCCAGAAGTGCAGGCGGGACAGCGGGTCTTCGTCGTCGCCGGCGGGCTCGAGGCGCAGGAGGAGATCCTCCTCGAGCCCGGCGCGGTCCGGTACTGTCGGGTCGGTCTCGCTCTCGAGCAGCGCCTCGAAGAGGGCCGGCCGCTCCGCGAGCTGCTCCGCGACCGCGGGCGCGCTCACCATGATCTCGGCGATGTTCTCCATGACGTGGAGGTTGGCCTGAAAGAGCGCGAGCATCTGCAAGGCGTCGGGAAGCTGCGAGAGCAGGTGGTCGAATCGTTCGAGGGCCCGATCGGGATCCCACGTTCCCATCATCGCGGTGAGGAGCGCCGGGGTGAGCGCATCGAGCAGCTCCCGGGAGCGCGGCTCGCGGAGCGCCGGGTACCCGTCGCGCTTCCAGCGGGCGAGGACCGCCGCCGCCGCGCCGGGATGGGCGAAGCCCAAGCGCTCGAGCCGAGCCAGGGTTTCCGCCGCATCCGGATCCGGCGCCCCCCCGGAGGTGACCTCGAGCGGGAGCTCGAAGAGCTCCGTGTAATGCCGCTCCACCTCCTGCAGATGGTCCACGAGACGGGAGACGAAAGCCTCTTCCCCCGCATAGCCGAGGAAGCGGGCGAGGATGCCGAAGGCAACGGGGTCTTCGGGAAGGGCGTGGGTCTGCTCGTCACGGGTCATCTGCACGCGGTGCTCCGCCCTTCGCAGGAACCGGTATGCGGCGATAAACCCATCGGCGACGCGCTCCGGGATGCGTCCCGTGTCCGCCAGGGTGCGCAGGACCTCGCAGGTCGGGATCACCCGCAGATTGCGGTCCTTGCCGCCCCATATCAGTTGGAGGGTCTGAGCGAAGAACTCGATCTCCCGGATGCCGCCGCGGCCGAGCTTCAGGTCGTGGCCATGGGGGTGGATGCTCGCCCCTCCGTGCTGCGCATCTATCTGCCGTTTGATGTCATGGAGCTCCTGGACGGTGGCGAAGTCGAGGTTCCGGCGCCAGACGAAGCTCGAGATTCCGTCCAGGAAGGCCCGCGCCGCCGCGATGTCGCCCGCGATCGGGCGCGCCTTGATCAACGCCGCCCTCTCCCAGGTCCGGCCGCGTTCCCGGTAGTAGTGTCGGGCGGCCTCCGCCGACACGATCAAGGGAGTGGCGCTCGGGTCCGGACGCAGCCGGAGGTCCACCCGAAAGACATAGCCGCCGGCGGTCCGTTCGGCGAGCATCGCAACGAAGCGCCGCGCGAGGCGAACGAGGTGGCGTTCGACGTCCTCGCCGCTCGTCACCGGCACCGCGTCCGGCTCGTAGAGCAGGATCAGGTCGATGTCCGAGGAGTAGTTGAGCTCTCGCCCGCCGAGCTTGCCGAGCCCGAGCAGGATCAGGCCGGAGCCCGCCTCAGGGTCCGCGGGGTCCGGCGGTGCGAGCACGCCCCGCGCGGCGAGCCGTGCGAGCAGCACCCGGAACGCGGTCGAGCAGGCGGTGTCCGCGAGCCGGGAGAGCGCCCCGGTCACGGACGGGAGCGTCCACGTGCCGGATATGTCGGCGAGCGCGATGCCGAGCGCCGCGCGTCGCCGTGCCGTGCGCAGGGCCCGGCGGGCGCTCTCCTCGCTCGTCCCGGAGGGCAGCGCCCGCAGCGCCGCGAGAATCTCGGCGAGACCGGCATCGGGTCCCCCGGACCACAGCCGGCGCGCGAAGCCCGGCTCGGCGAGGAGGCAGGACTCGAGGAAGGGGCTGCCTCCGAGCACGCAGCGAAGCATCGCCTCGCCCGTGGGGGTCTCGGGCAGGGACTCCGCGAAGGCCCGGTCTTCCTCGTCCGGGAGGCGCGCCGCCGCCCCTTTCCACCGGAGCAGCGCCGCGTCCGCCCGCTTCTCGTCACCCGCCCCGGGCCATGCTTCGGGCCACTTGAACCCTCCGCTCACGGGGAGAGGGCCGGATGCCCGGCGCTTCCCGAGCGGGGTGCCGGATCGGGCGAGCGGCCCGCGGGGCGGCAACGACCGCCCGAAGCTCTCCCCTCGTGCCGAGTTCCGGAAACCGAGCGCCGCATGCCACGGAGCTTGTACACCCGATTCGCCCCCGTGTCGAGACCGGCGCGGTGGGAGGCAGGAACATCCGGAAGTGGAGGTGGGGCGCTCGTCCGGGCATCCGGGCCCGTCATTGCCGCGCCACCTCCCGTCATTCCCGCGCAAGCTTGCCCTCGACCCCGATCGGGGGCGGGAAGCCATTTCAGCCAACGAGCCCCGAAGCTCGGGTATGAAGCGCCCTGCGGTGGGCGGGGGACGTTCACACCTCGGCCAGATCGCCCTTCGTCTCGAGCCAGCGCCGGCGGTCCGACGCGCGCTTTCGGGAGAGCAGAAGGTCGAGGCGCTCGTCGGTTCCGTCGTCCGACTCCACGGTGAGCTGCACGAGGCGACGGGTCTCGGGAGCGATCGTCGTCTCGCGCAACTGCCGGGGGTTCATCTCTCCGAGCCCCTTGAAGCGTTGAACGTTGACCTGTCCCCGTTTCTTCTCCGCCGCGATGCGCTCGAGGGCGCCCCTCCTCTCGGCCTCGTCGAGCGCGTAGTACACCTCCTTGCCCACGTCGATCCGGTAGAGCGGGGGCATCGCGATGTACACGTGTCCCGCCTCCACCAGTGGTCTGAAATGGCGCACGAACATCGCGCACAGCAACGAGGCGATGTGGGCTCCGTCGGAGTCCGCGTCGGCGAGAACGCAGATCTTGCCGTAGCGAAGGCCGGAAAGATCGCCGGTCCCGGGCTCCACGCCCACCGCGACCGAGATGTCGTGCACCTCCTGGGAACGCAGCACCTCCCCCGCCTCGATCTCCCAGGTATTCAGGATCTTGCCGCGCAGCGGCATGACGGCCTGGAACTCGCGGTCCCTGGCCTGCTTCGCCGAACCGCCGGCGGAGTCGCCTTCCACCAGGAAGAGCTCGGTCCTCGTGACGTCCTGGGACGTGCAGTCGGCGAGCTTTCCCGGCAGCGCGGGCCCCAGCGTGACCTTCTTGCGCACCACCTTCTTCGTCGAATGGAGGCGGCGCCTGGCGCTCTGCAGGGCGAGCTCCGCGATCTGGTCGCCGGTCTCGGGGTGCTGGCTCAGCCAGAGGCTGAAGGCGTTGCGCACGGTCCCGGACACGAAGTTCGCGCACTCCCTCGACGAGAGGCGGTCCTTGGTCTGACCGGTGAACTGGGGGTTGACCATCTTCACGGACAGGACATAGGCGACATGCTCCCAGACGTCGTCCGGGGCGAGCTTGACTCCCCGCGGCATCAGGCTCCGGAACTCGCAGTACTCCCGCAGCGCCTCGAGCAGTCCCGTCCGGAATCCGTTGACGTGAGTGCCTCCGAGCGGAGTCGGCACGAGGTTCACGTAGCTCTCGTTGGGTGCGTCGCCGCCCTCGGGAAGCCAGCACACGCTCCAGTCGAGCGTCTCCGTCCTGCCCTCGAGCGCGCCGTCGAAGGGTCGTTCCGGAAGACGGCGGGCGTCTGCGAGCCAGTCGAGCAGATAGGCGCGCAGCCCGTCCTCGTAGCGCCAGACCTCCTGCTCGCCGGTCGCCTCTTCCCGATACACGACCTCGAGGCCCGGGCAGAGCACCGCCTTGGCGCGCAGGGTGTGCTCGAGGCGTGCGACCGAGAATCGCGGAGAATCGAAGTACTCGGGGTCCGGCCAGAAGCGGATCCGGGTTCCGGTGTTGCGCCGGCCCACCGTATCCACGGGCTCGAGCTCCGAGCGCTTCTCGCCGTTGGCGAAGGACATGTGGTACACCCGTCCCCCGCGCCTGATCCATACTTCCAGGTGCCGGGAGAGGGCGTTGACCACCGATACGCCGACCCCGTGCAGGCCTCCCGCGAAGCGGTAGCTCCGCTCCGAGAACTTGGCTCCCGCGTGAAGTCGGGTGAGGATGAGCTCCACTCCGGGAACGCCCTCCTCGGGATGGACGTCCACCGGCATTCCCCGCCCGTCGTCGGCAACGCTCAGAGAGCCGTCCTGGTGGAGCGTCACTCCGATGTGGGTGGAGAAGCCGGCGAGCGCCTCGTCGACGCTGTTGTCGATGACTTCCTGGGCGAGATGATTGGGTCGCGACGTGTCGGTGTACATGCCGGGGCGCTTGCGCACCGGCTCCAGGCCGCTCAGCACCTCGATGTCGGATGCGTCGTAACGGGTATGGTTCAAGGCGTCGCGCCGGAGAGGGGCGGGGGATGGGGCGAGGGGGGGCTCGGCACGATGCTCCGGGGTCCGACGCCCGTAGCGCGGCGCCCGGTCGCCGTCCGGTCCGCAGGCGTCATCGCGGGCATCCGTGGCCGTCGCAGCGCATCAGGAACGCGAGCTTGGCGCTCCTCCCGCCTCCCGCGGACGAGGCAGCCACCAGCCGGCGCCGCAGGCGCGGGGGGCAGCGCTCCTCCCGCGCCCGCGGACGAAGCGCGGGGATATCGCCCGCGCCCTCCCGCCCGGGAGGGTGCGGAACGAGCGGGCGCCGTAGAATCAGGCGTCCAGATTATCGAGGGCCTTCTGGAAGCGGTTGGCGTGAGAACGCTCCGCCTTGGCCAGGGTCTCGAACCAGTCCGCGATCTCTTCGAAGCCTTCGTCACGGGCGCACTTCGCCATGCCCGGGTACATGTCGGTGTACTCGTAGGTCTCGCCGGCGATGGCCGCCTTGAGATTGTCGGCGGTACCACCGATGGGGAGCCCCGTCGCGGGGTCGCCGCTCGCCTCCAGGTACTCCAGATGGCCATGGGCATGCCCGGTCTCTCCTTCCGCGGTGGAGCGGAACACCGCCGAGACGTCGTTGTATCCCTCCACGTCCGCCTTCGCCGCGAAGTAGAGATAGCGGCGATTGGCCTGCGACTCGCCTGCGAAGGCGTCCTTGAGGTTCTTCTCGGTCTCGCTGCCCTTGATGCTCATATGGCGTCTCCTTGAATGTCGGGAACGGGAGGGGCGTGTCTGCCGCGGGGAAGGTGCGTGAAGCGGTGCCGAGTCGCCAAGTGAAGGGCGCGGTGGAAGGGGAAGATGCCGGCTCCCACAGGCTGGACTCAGTCTAAAGAACGCGAGGCACGAAGTTAGCCCGACCCGAGCGAAGTGTCAACCGAAGGGCCGCTCCCGACCTCACCTGCCCGCCTCGTCGCATTGATCGATCTCCGATCCTCGGTTAACTTGGCGCCGAGTCGCGACGAGGACGAACCCGGGCGCGGGGCCCGGTGCCGAGACGGGACGGTGAGTGCGGGGCCGTGCCGGCGAACGACGAGGTTCCGGAGACTCGCCGTCGGCCGTCGTTCGCTCGCGGGCCTCGATTGAAGGCCGGTACCGGATACAGCAGGCGCGGGACGGAAGGTGGCGGTGCAGAAACGCAAAGCGGTCGACTTGGAGCGTTCGCTCGAGGAGCTCGAGCGGCTCGTGGAACGCATGGAAGACGGCGAGCTGAGTCTCGAAGAGTCGCTCAGGAGCTACGAACGCGGCACCCGCCTGGGGCGCCTCTGCCAGCAGGCCCTGGACGAAGCCGAGCAGCGGATCGAGGTGCTGGCCGAAAAGGACGGACAAGCGGAGCTCCGACTCTTCGAAACGGATGACGACGACGCCGAGTGAGGCCGGACCGGCCCGCGCCGCGGAATGGATCCGGCGCAGCACGGAGTACCGGAAGCGTCTCGACGCCGCGCTCGAACGGCGTCTGCCCGATGCCCGGCACCCGCCGCAACGTCTTCACGAGGCGATGCGCTATGCAGTGCTCGGAGGGGGCAAGCGCGTAAGGGCGATGCTCGTCTACGCGGCCGCGGATGCGGTCGGAGGAGCGGTCGCGGGACCGGACGCGCCCGCCTGCGCGGTCGAGCTCGTCCATGCGTACTCCCTCGTGCACGACGACCTGCCGGCCATGGACGACGACGACCTGCGGCGGGGCCGGCCGACCTGCCACCGCGCCTTCGACGAAGCGACCGCGCTGCTCGCGGGAGATGCGCTTCAGACCCTGGCGTTCGAGGTGCTGTCCTCGGACCCGGCCCTGGGGGCGGGAGCGGAGCGGCGGTGTCGCATGATGGAGGTGCTCTCGCGAGCCGCCGGCTCCCGAGGCATGGCGGGCGGGCAGGCGATCGACCTCGCCTCCGTCGGCGCCACGTTGACACCGGCGGAGCTCGAGCACATGCACCGGTGCAAGACGGGGGCGCTGATCCGGGCCAGCATTCAGCTCGGTGCACTGTGCGGATCCGCGGACGACGCGACGATAGAGCAGCTCGACGGATACGCGAGGTGCGTGGGGCTCGCCTTCCAGATCCGGGACGACGTGCTCGACGTCCAGGGCGACACCACCGTGCTCGGCAAGGCGGCCGGCGCCGACTCGTCGCTCGGCAAGCCCACCTATGCGTCCGTCCTCGGTCTCGCGGAGTCGAGACGACGGGCGCACGCCCTCCACGTGCGCGCGCTCGACTTTCTCGCCGGGCTGGGCGATGCCGCCGACACCCTGCGGATGCTGTCGGAGTACGTGATTTCGAGACGGCGCTGAGGAATTGGACGGAGGGACGTGAATCCGCTTAGAGTCCCGCCCTCCCGGAGAGAGCCACGCGGTGGGGCGACCAGATGAACCGAGCGCTTGCGACGACCGAGCGCGACGAAATGTCGATTGCCGACGTTCAGGGTAGCCCCGACCAGCGCCGCATCCCCATAGACAAGGTGGGGATCAAGGGGATCCGCCACCCGGTACGGGTCAGGGACCGTTCCCAGGGCGAGCAGCACACCGTCGCGACCTTCGACATGTACGTGAACCTTCCCCACAGCTTCAAGGGCACGCACATGTCGCGATTCGTGGAGATCCTCAACGCTCACGAATACGAGATCACCGTCGAATCTTTCCGGACCATGCTGGCCGGAATGGCCCGTGCGCTCGACGCGCAGTCCGGCTACGTGGAGATGCGATTTCCCTACTTCATCAGGAAGAAAGCGCCGGTTACCGGAGTCGAGAGCCTGATGGACTACGAGGTGGTGCTCACCGGTCAGTTCGTGGAAGGCGTGAGCGCGATCAGAGTCACCGTGCGGGTCCCGGTCACCAGCCTGTGCCCCTGCTCCAAGAAGATATCGGACTACGGCGCCCACAACCAGCGCTCCGAGGTCACGGTCACGGTATCGACACGGGACTTCATCTGGATTGAAGAGCTCATCGAGCTGGTCGAAGAGCAGGCATCCTGCGAGCTCTACGGCCTGCTCAAGCGCCCCGACGAGAAGTACGTCACGGAGTGGGCATACGACAACCCGAAGTTCGTCGAAGACATGGTGAGAGACATAGCGAGCGCGCTGGACCAGGAGGAGCGCGTCACCCGCTACACCGTCGAATCGGAGAACTTCGAGTCCATCCACAACCACTCCGCCTACGCCCGCCTGGAGCGCGACAAGGAGGCGTTGGTCTGAAGGCGACACGTTGCTCCGACGGTCGGCTTCCTCCCGTCGATGTCCGCAGGATATATTTCGAGGAGAAGCTGAATAACAACCAGGGCACGGGGATGATGAGGACGAGAACATCGCTTTCGGGGCGGAGCGCTCGAGTGCCGCCAAGGTGCTCCGGTCCCGGGCTCCGGCATCCCGTACCGGGGCCGAGCCCCACTCGGGCGGGGCTCGCCCGCAGTGTGCGCCGATTCATCTTCGGCGGCTCTGCGCTCCTCCTCTCCGGTTGTGCCGCCACCGCGCCCGACCACGACCCTTTCGAGTCCATGAACCGTGGCGTGTACGCATTCAACCAGGCGGTAGACAAAGCGGCAATCAAGCCCGCCGCCACGCTCTACGATGCGATAACCCCCGACTTCGTGAATCGGGCGATCACCAATTTCTTCGGCAATCTGCGTGATGTCCCGAGCGCATTGAACGACCTGCTCCAGGGCAAGGTCCTCTTGGCCTTCGAAGGCGCGATGCGGGTCTCCGTCAACTCCACTCTCGGTCTCGCGGGCCTGATCGATGTCGGAACGGAGATGGGGCTCGAGAAGCGAAACGAGGATTTCGGCCAGACCATGGGGGTCTGGGGCATCGATTCCGGCCCCTACGTGGTGCTCCCCCTGCTCGGACCGAGCAGCGGGCGCGATGCCCTGGGCACGGTAGTGGGCTTCCTCATCGACCCGCTGTTGATCCTGACGCATGGCAGTGCGGAGTACGCCGCGGTGGGCCTGCGCGTCGTTGACGACCGCGCTCGACTCCTCGTGATCGACGCGATCCTGGGCACCGCGGCGATGGACGAGTACAACTACGTCCGAGACGCGTACCTGCAGCGCCGGCACGGTCTCGTCCACGACGGCGACCCGCCCGGCCCCGCTCCGTTCTCCGGGCAGTGAGGGCGGCATCGCGCCCGGGTATGGAGGCGCGCGTTCAGGACTCGAGGGCCTTGGCCTCTTCCCAGTAGCGCTCGAGCTCCGCCGGAGTGCTGTCTCTCAGGCTCCGTCCCGATTCCGCCGCCGCCTTCTCCATCCTGCGGAAGCGCCGCTCGAACTTGCCGTTCGTGCGGCGCAGGGCCTCGTCGGCATCGACTCCCAGGTGCCGGGCGACATTGATGCACGTGAACAGCAGGTCACCCAGCTCCCCCTCCACCGCCTCGCGGCCGGCGGCGCTGCGCAGGGCGAGGGCCATCTCCTCCACTTCCTCGCGCAGCTTGGGCAGGACCTCCCGCGCCGAAGCCCAGTCGAAGCCCACGCTCGCCGCACGGCGCTGGAGCTTGCGGGCCCTCAGCGTGGGGGCGATCCCCTTCGGTACCGCGTCCATGACGCTGGCGCTCGCGGGCCGCTCTGCCTCCTTGAGCGCTTCCCACGCCCGGGTCTGCGCGTCCGCGTCGTCGACCCTGGCGTCTCCGAACACGTGGGGATGGCGCCGGATCATCTTGTCGACGATGGCGTCGATGACGTCCGCGAGCCGGAAACGCCCGCTCTCCGCGCCCATCTGGGCGTAGAAGACGACCTGAAAGAGCAGATCCCCCAGCTCGTCGACGAGGGCGGCGTCGTCCCGGCGCGCGATCGCGTCCGCGACTTCATGGGCCTCCTCGATGGTGTGGGGCGCGATGGTGTCGAAGCTCTGCTCGAGGTCCCAGGGACAGCCTTCCACCGGGTCGCGGAGCCTGGCCATGACCCTCTGCAGATCATCGATCGTGCTCACCGGCGGCGCCTCCGGACCGGATCCGGCGGGGTCCGGGGGACTCTGACCCACGCGTTCATCGGAGACCCGCACCGCAACGAGGAAGACCCGGAGCCGCAACCGGGCCGGGCGCACTCCCGCGTCCCGTCCGTTGCGCATCGGCAGCGCGGACTCGAGTCGCGCAACCGCTTCCGGCAATCGACTCGCCTCCGGTGCCCGTGTATGCTCGCCTGCATTCCGGTGCGGATCGTCGCGGCGCGGCGCACGCACGACGAATGCTCCGGACGAGGGGGAGTTCCAATCGCGAACACGGCGCCATCGAGACTCGAGCGGTACGCCGGTTCGAATGCCCGAGGAGGTGTGTCATGTCAGGTTCCGGAGTATCGCGCTGCGCTGCATTGGTTGCGGCCCTGGCGGGCTCGTTGCTCACCGTCCCCGTTCTCGGCCACACCGACCTGACCGTCGTCAACTGGGGCGGTGCGGCGGCCCGGTCCCACATGCTCGCACTGGTGCGCCCCTTCGAGGAGCGCTACGGTCTCCGGGTGAACATGGAGCACTACGAGGGCGACCTCGACGACATCCGCAACCAGGTCGAGGCGGCCAACGTCAAATGGGACGTGGTGGACTTCGAGTACTCCGATCTGATCACCCTCTGCGAGGAAGGTTACCTGGAACACATCGACCATCGCACCCTCCCCCCCGGCGACGACGGCACGCCGGCGGCGGATGACTTCATGGACGATTCGCTGCGGGATTGCGCGGTGGGCAGCATCGTGTGGGCGACGGTGTACGCCTACAGCAAGACCGCCTTTCCCGAGAATCCGCCGAGCACCATCGGGGACTTCTTCGATTCCCGGCGCTATCCGGGGAAGCGCGGCGTGCGCCGGGACCCGCGGGGCACGCTGGAATGGGCGCTGATGGCAGACGGGGTCGCCCCCGACGACGTCTACCCGACGCTGGCGCAGCCCGGCGGCGTATCGAGAGCCTTCGAGGTGCTGGACGGCATCAAGAACGATCTCGTGTGGTGGAGCAGCGGCCCGGAGCCCGCCCGCATGTTGCAGGCGGGAGAAGTGACGATGTCGGCGGCCTGGAACGGCCGTCTCTATCGCCCGATGACCGAGTGGGGCCATCCCATCGACATCGTCTGGGATGGCCAGCTCTGGGAGATCGAGCTCTGGGGAATCGTCAAGGGCACGCGCCATCTCGAGGCCGCGACCGAGTTCGTGCGCTTCGCCACCGATACCCGGCGCCTCGCCGACTCCACCCTGTACATACCCTACGGGCCGGTGCGACAGTCGGCCCAGGCGCTGGTCAGCGAGGAGATGCGGCCGCATCTGCCCACGGCGCCCGAGAACATGGAGAACGCGTTGCGCTTCGACTCGGCATGGTGGGCGGAACACTTCGAGGCGAT